>JBOEFZ010000001.1:0-43211 GCA_050633165.1 Alphaproteobacteria bacterium
ATTGGTTTGCCCAATGTTGTGCGTTTGAAATGTTTGAGGTCCTCGGGCAGGTGCCAGATCATGCCGTTATCCTTGCCGATGGCGTGGTTTTTGGCGATGGCGACGATTGAGGAGAGTGTGATCTTGCGTTCGGACATGATTCATATATAAATCAAAGTCATGGAAAGTCACGTTAAAATCTTTTTGGACTCGGTCGAAGTGCCGTTGAAAATCGGGATATTCCCGCATGAGCAGGATGTCGCGCAGCGCGTTGTGGTGGATGCGGAGCTATATGCCGATCCGGCGAGCTATTTGCAAACCGTGAATTTGGATACGATTATCGATTATGGCGCGGTGTATAACCGGATTACGAGCTGGGCGGAGCGCCCGCAGGTGCAACTTATCGAGGATTATCTTAAGGAGCTGATCAGCTTATGTTTTGATTTTGAAACGGTGGTGGCGTGCCGCGTTTCGATTAAGAAGGCGGATGTGTTTGGTGAGAATCAAGGCGCGGGGGTGGAGTTGTTTACGACGCGGGCGGATTGGGTGAATTGACCGTAGAGGCACAGAGGAAGCGGAGTTTACGCGGTAATGCAGCTCTCGTGCTTTGGGTTAAAGCGGGTGATGGATTGCTTCGCTTGCGCTCGCAATGATGTGCTTAATAGATTATAAGGTTTTATGGCGTTAATATTAGGTATTGAGAGTAGTTGTGATGAGACAGCCGTTGCGGTTGTGGATGGGGCTGCGCTTGTTGGTTCGCGGGTGCGGTCTTCGCTGGTGCTATCGCAGCTTGAGGAGCATCGGGTGTTTGGCGGGGTGGTGCCGGAGGTGGCGGCGCGGGCGCATTCGGCGCATTTGCATGATTTGATTGCGGCGGCGTTGGAGGATGCGAAGCTTAGCTTTGATGATTTGGATGCGGTGGCGGCGACGTGTGGGCCGGGTTTGATTGGCGGGGTGATGATCGGGATGATTGCGGGCAAGGCGGTTGCGGCGGCGAAGGGGCTTCCTTTTATCGGGGTTAATCATTTGGAGGGGCATGCGCTTACGCCGCGTTTGACCGATGATGTCGCCTATCCTTATTTATTGTTGCTGGTGTCCGGTGGGCATACGCAAATCCTCGTGGTTGAGGGCGTTGGGCGGTATCAGCGGTGGGGCACTACGCTCGATGATGCGGCGGGGGAGTGTTTTGATAAGTCGGCGAAATTGATGGGGCTACCCTATCCTGGTGGGCCGGAATTGCAGGCCATTGCGGGGGAGTGTAAGGATGCGGCGGCGGCGCGGGCGCGCTTTCCTTTGCCTGCGCCGATGAAGGGGCGGAAAGAATTGGATTTTTCATTTTCGGGGTTGAAGACAGCCGTGAGGAACCATGTTGAGGCGTTGCCGGAGGGTGATTTGGCGCGTCGCGATGTTGCGGATTTAGCCTATGCGTTTCAGGAGACTGTGGCGGATGTTATTGCGGATCGGTGCGCGCGGGCGATGGTTCGGTTTGAAGATGCGTATGGTGTTGATACGCTGACGCTGGTTGTATCCGGCGGGGTGGCGGCGAATGTTGCGATACGGGCGCGGGTGGATGATTTATGTGCGGATAAGGGCTGGCGGAGCTATGCGCCGCCGATTTCGCTATGTGGGGATAATGCGGCGATGATTGCGTGGGCGGGGTATGAGCGGTTTGTTGCCGGAATGGTTGATGGGCTTGATTTTGCCGCGCGTCCGCGTTGGCCTCTTGACCCGAGTGCTGAACCGCGCCAAGGTGGTGGAAAGAAGGCATAGAATTATGAGCGAAAAACAACCAACTATTGGCGTGATTGGCGGCGGAGCATGGGGGACGGCGTTGGCGCAGGTTTTGTCCGCTGGTGGGCGTGATGTGACTATTTGGGCGCGGGAGAGCGAGGTTGTTGCGGGGATTAATGTGCGCCATGAAAATGCGGTTTATTTGCGCGGTATCTCCCTTTCGAAAACGTTGAAGGGAACGGATAATCTTCATGAAGCGGCGGGGAAAGACATTGTTTTGCTGGTGACGCCGGCGCAGCATATGCGCAGCACTTTGCAAGAGATTAAGGGTGATTTAAAGGGTGGAAATACGCTTGTGATTTGTTCCAAGGGGATTGAGCTTGAGAGTGGCAAGCTGTTGTCGCGGGTGATTGAGGAGGAGTTGCCGGAAACGCCATTGGCGGTTTTAACGGGGCCGACTTTTGCGCGTGAGGTTGCGGCGGGATTGCCCGGCGCGGTTACGATCGGGGTAAAGGATCAGGATCTGGGGAAGGAATTGCAATCCGCGCTCGGCGTGAAGGGATTTCGGCCTTATATCAGTGAGGATATTATCGGCGTGCAGCTTGGCGGGGCGATTAAGAATGTGATCGCGATTGCGTGCGGGATTGTTTACGGGCGCAAGATGGGCGAGAGCGCGCGGGCGGCGTTATTGACGCGCGGCGTGGCGGAGATTGCGCGGCTTGGCGTGGCGATGGGGGCGGAAAAGGAAACTTTGCTCGGGATGTGCGGGATTGGGGATTTGATGCTGACGGCGTCATCGATGCAATCGCGGAATTTCTCGCTTGGCGCGGCGCTGGGTGAGGGGAAGAGCATGGAAGATGTGCTTGGTTCGCGTAATGCGGTGACCGAAGGGGTGCATACGGCGGCTTCGGCGTTGTCCTTGGCGAAACGTTATGCGGTGGATATGCCGATTACGGAAGCCGTCAATGATTGTTTGTCCGGCGTAAAGACGCTGGATGAGGCGATTGAGGATATGCTCAACCGTCCGTTTAAATATTAAAAAAGGAGAGAGATGATGCACTGCCCCTGTTCAGGAGTTAATATTCCTCGGTTTTTGTTGAGTGTTGTTGCCGGATTTATATTTGTATTCGGGTTGGATTTTGTGGTGCATCAGAATTTGCTTGTTGAATTGTATGAGCAGACCAAAGATTTGTGGCGTTTTGAAGAAACTATGGCGGAATTTTTCCCGCTTTACCTTGGGCATTCATTGCTTCTTGTTGTTATTACAGGGTTTATTTTTACGCGTCATTTTGAAGGGAAAGGCGTGTGTGAGGGGCTTCGTTTCGGGGCAATGATTGGTGTTTTGCTCGCGTTGATGAGCTCGTGTTCTTATATCTGGATGCCGATCCCGCTCGCGCTTGCGCTTGGCTGGGCGGTGTCTGGGTTTGCTACCGGGCTTGGGCTTGGCGTTATTTATTCTCTTATCTATAGGAAGTAGTTATGGCGTATTGGTTGCTCAAATCCGAGCCTTATAAATTTTCGTGGGATGATCAGGTTGCCAAGGGCAATGGGCGTTGGGAAAAGCGTGTGCGAAATTATCAGGCGCGCAATAATCTGGCGGCGATGAAGCCGGGGGATAAGGGTTTTTTCTATCATTCGAATGAGGGGAAGGAGATTGTCGGTGTGCTTGAGATTACGTCTGAGGCTTATACCGATCCTGATCCGGAGAAGAATGAGAGTGGGAAGTTTGTGACGGTGGATGTGAAGCCTGTGGCGCCGATGGAAACGAGTGTGACGTTGGCGGATTTGAAGGCGCATCCGGTGCTCTCGCAGATGCAGGTTGTTAAGCAAGTTCGTCTTTCCGTTTCCCCCGTGACGGATGAAGAGTGGGAAATTGTTACCGCCATGGGCGGGATTTAGGGGATGAGTGTTTCTTCGCGTGATGTTTTGCTTGGCCTTTTGGTGATGCTTGGTTGGGCGGGGAATACGGTTGTTATTAAGTTTATTACATTAGAGGTCGAGCCGTTTACGGGGTTGGCGTTACGGTTTGTGATTGCGGCGTTGGTGTTTTTGCCGTTTTTGCGCATGGTTGGGCGGGCACAGTTTTGGGTTTTGTTGCAGATTTGTGTGTGTATGGCGGTGCTGCATTGGGGGTCGTTGATTTGGGCGATTGATCGGCTGGATGCCTCTATGGCGGCGATTTTGATGCAGATGCAGGTTATTTTTGCTGCGCTGATCGGGCGGTTTTTCTTTGGGGAGAATTTTGGCTGGCGGACGGGCGCGGGGATTATGCTCGGGATTGCGGGGGTGGCGGTTTTGGTTGGCTTGCCGGAAGAGACGCCATCGATGAGCGGTGTTTTGGGGATGGTGTTTTCGATGTTTACCATTGTGATTGCTTATGCGCGGATGAAGGCGATTGCGGGGGTTTCTTCGGTTAATTACATGGCGCATTTATATGCGATCGGGATTGTTCCGGTGATTGTGATGGCGTTTATGTTTGAGGCGCCGCTTGCCTTTGATTGGGGAGCGGTTGATTGGCGGGTTTTGGGGCGGGCATTATTGTATCAGGTGTTTTTGGTGAGCGGGGTGCATATGTTGTGGCAGCGTTTGATGGGCCGCAATGCAATGTCCGGTTTGCCGAATTTGACGTTGTTGTTGCCGGTGATGGGTGTGGCGATGGCCGTGGTGTTTTTGGGGGAGCGGGTCAGTATGCCTATGGTATTTGGCGGGGTGCTAACCATGATTGGGGTTGGTATTGTGTTGTGGCGTAAGCGGGTGCGAGCGGTGCAATAGGAATATTTAGTTTTTCTGCTATTTTATAGCTGAGCTTTTCTGCTTTTCGTGTGACTGTTTCGCGTGTGTCTGCTTGATGCACAAGTGTATGGAATTCAAAAAAATCGTGCAGTGATAATGATTTGTGAGCCATGCCCCATAATTCAATAATTTCGTCGCTCTGCTTGTCGGTGAAGCCTAACTTTCTTAAGTCATCGTGTAGGTATAGTAAATATTCGCTTGGATCGCCGTAGGCTTTTGAAAAGCTTGTTGCTGCTTTTTTTGTAAGGCTCATTATGCACACCGTTTTTTGTTTTTTTAGGTTTTGGCATATGTGCGTATGGCATTTCAAGCTAAAATTGATAATCATTCTCATTTAATTTTGTGCGGTGCAGCTTTGCAGGGGTTTTTGGGTGTGGCATGTTTGGTGTTCATGTCAAATAAAGGGGTAAAGTATGTCCGCAGATTATAAACCGTCGTCTGATATTTTGAGCAATGTCGGGGTTTCCGAAGAGCAATATGAAGCGATGTATCGCGGCAGTATCGAGCAGCCGGATGTGTTTTGGGCGGTGCAGGGGAAGCGGCTTGATTGGTTTAAGCGACCGAGCAAGATTAAGAATACTTCGTTCGAGGGGGATGTTTCGATCAAGTGGTATGAGGATGGGGTTTTGAATGCCTGTTATAATTGCGTGGATCGGCATGTTGAGCGTGGGAATGGTGAAACTACCGCGTTGATTTGGGAGGGGGATGAGCCGGATCAGGATGCGCGGGTGAGTTATGCGCAGCTTAAGGATGAGGTTTCGCGGTTGGCGAATGGGTTGAAGTCCTTGGGCGTTTCAAAAGGGGATCGGGTGATTATTTATATGCCGATGGTGCTGGAGGCGGTTTATGCGATGCTTGCGTGTGCGCGAATTGGGGCGGTGCATTCGGTGGTGTTTGGCGGGTTTTCGCCGCAATCTTTACGGGATCGGATTTTGGATTGTGATGCGCGGATTGTGATGACGGCGGATGAAGGGGTGCGCGGGGGGAAGCGCATTCCGCTGAAAAGTAATACGAATGAGGCGGTGAAGGGGACAGCGGTTGAGGATATCCTTGTTTACAAGCGTACGGGCGCGGATGTTGAGGCGTCTGTTTGCAATGACGTTGATTGGGGCGAATTGGTTGCGGCGCAATCGGCGGATTGTCCGTGTGAGGAAATGAATGCCGAAGATCCGTTGTTTATTTTGTATACGAGTGGGTCGACTGGAAAGCCAAAAGGGGTTTTGCATACGACGGGCGGGTATATGGTGTACGCGTCCCTGACGCATGAGGTGTCGTTCGATTATAAGGCGGGGGAGGTTTATTGGTGCACGGCGGATGTTGGTTGGGTGACGGGGCATAGCTATATCGTTTATGGGCCGCTTGCGAATGGCGGGACTTCGTTAGTGTTTGAGGGTGTGCCGAATTATCCGGAATGGTCGCGCTTTTGGGATGTGGTGGAAAAGCATCAGGTGAGTGTTTTCTATACTGCGCCAACGGCAATACGGGCTTTGCTGCGTGAGGGGGATGAGTTTGTGACGCAGACGGATCGATCATCCCTTCGTGTGCTTGGCACGGTGGGCGAGCCGATTAATGTTGAGGCTTGGGAATGGTATTATAATGTGGTCGGTGATGCGCGTTGCCCCGTGATTGATACATGGTGGCAGACAGAGACGGGCGGGCATATGGTGACGCCTTTGCCGTGTCATAGCCTTAAGCCCGGCTATGCGCAAAAGCCGTTTTTCGGGGTGAAGCCGGCGTTGGTGGATAATGATGGTGTGGTTTTGGAGGGCGCGGCGGAAGGGAATTTTGTGATTCTGGATAGCTGGCCGGGGCAGATGCGCTCGATCTATGGTGATCATGAACGGTTTAAGCAGGTTTATTTTGGTGATTTTAAGGGGATGTATTTTACCGGCGATGGTGCGCGGCGTGATGCGGATGGGGATTACCGGATTACGGGGCGGGTGGATGATGTGATTAATGTGTCTGGGCATCGTTTAGGGACGGCGGAGATTGAAAGCGCGATTGATGAGTATGCGGATGTGGCCGAAGCCGCCGTGATTGGTTTTCCGCATGATATTAAAGGGCAGGGCATTTATGCGTTTGTGATTTTGAATGCGGGCGTTGAGGCGAATGATGCGCTTAGGGCCGAGATTGTGAAATTGGTACGCGGTGAGATCGGGCCGATTGCTACGCCCGATGTTGTGCAGTTTGTGGAGGGCTTGCCCAAAACGCGCAGCGGCAAAATCATGCGCCGCATTTTGCGCAAAATCGCCGCCGGAGAAGCGGATCAGATCGGCGATACGTCAACGCTCGCCGATCCGAGTGTGGTGGATGATTTGGTGCGGGGGCGGGGTTAAACTTCTGGAAGTGGCCTGCTTTCGAATGTTGCGTTTTGTAAATACTCTAAGTTGTTAGAGAGTATTAAGCATCCGTGTCCTTTTAAGTTTACTGTGAAGTTGGTTGTCTGAGGGTCTGGGAATAGTGCTTTGATTTCATCAAACTCTTCGATGTGACCGCATGGCACTTTGCTTTTTGTCGTAGGTGCATTTTCTGCATAAACGTGCCCGTGCACCATAAAGCTTACGTTGCTGTAAAAATTAAACAGGCGGATTTGTATAGGGCTATCGACAGATGGTTTTATAGCTGGATCGCCGTAGTAGTTTACACGATTTTCATCTGCTCCAACTAATACGAAGTCGCTACTGTTCATTGTTTGCTTGTCTACGTTACGCCTAGATATCCAAAAGGTGTTGTCTCCAGCTCTGACCGATGGGAATCCATGTGTACAGCGTGTGCTTCTATAAGTGTCTCTGGCAGCGGCATTACCGAGTAGACGTTCTGGATTGACTGCATTTACGTGTGTTGAAAATTCGTCGCCTAATGTGCGCACTGTCTGAATAAATGCATCGGAAACGAGTGTTATGTTTTTTGGGGGCTGTCCTGCATGTGATGATCCTATGCGTGTTAACGATTTTAATGTATTTACGCGATTTGCAATTGCTGAGCTTAATTCAGAAACTCTTTGGGTTTTGATAAAACGATTGCCTAGGGGATCCATGAGGCTAAAGCTAAAACGCCCCTCGTCTTTTTGAATCATTATGCCTAAATTTGATTTGGTTTTTAACAGCCTGCTTACAACTTCAAAATGCGAGTATTCTTCGCGTTGTTGCTCTGGTCTTGCCTCTGCTCTTTTGGAGGAAATAAGAACCATGCGTTGCCATTGTTTTTTGAGGCTCGGTAAAATTTTGTCTTCATCATTGTTGATGTTGGGCATCCATAGAAGAACATCAAGGTTTGTTGGGTCGAATTCACGTATTTTATCAATTGATCCGCCGTTTATGAAATCCCAGCCTAATGATTGAGCCATTTCCGTAATGATTTTTGATTCTTTTCCTCCATCGGCATCAAATGTGCCGCCAACAATTAGTGCGCGCATATGTGTATCCTCTCCTTACTAGGAAAAAGGATATGTCTAATGGAGTCAAGAGGGCTATCAATTTTACTAAACCAACCCAACTGCGGTTTTGTACAGATCAAGCAATTCATCCGCTTCGCGGCGTTTTTCGCTGTCTAGTTTGCGTAGGGAGACGACTTTGCGGATGGTTTTTACGTCGTAGCCTACGCCTTTGGCTTCGCCGTAGACTTCTTTGATGTCTTCGGCAAGGTGGGCTTTTTCTTCTTCTAGGCGTTCGATGCGTTCGATGAAGCTGCGTAATCGGTCGCCTGCTACGCCGCCGACATCGCGGGTTTCGCCTTCGGTTGTGGCGGAGGCGCTGGGGGCGACCGTGCTTGTTTCGGCAGGTTGGAATTCTGTTACGTTTTCTTCTTCGTCATAGTTTTCGGCTGCGTCGGACATGCGGCGGTTCTCCTGTTTATCGATGATTCGTGTGGGATGATATTAGTGAAATGTGCGGGTTTGTGAAGTCTAAAACTACTCCACAGCTTCGATTTTTCCGCTCCAGCGTTCCATGAGGACGCCTTCTTCGTTGCTCGCGTCTTTGCTGCGCCCGATCTGGATGTCGATGGTGGCGCGGTGGTTGGTGGCCTTGGCGTTTTCGTAGCCGTTCGCCTTGGCATCCAGATAAGAGATAATCACCGGTACGCGGTAAAGCCAGCGGTAGCGGCCATCGACCTCGCCTTCATTCATGAGGAGCGGGACGTTTTCGTTGTAGGTGCGGATTTTATATTGACCCGATTGCAGGGTTTTGAGGATTTGGTTTTTTTCCAAGAATGCCTGATATTGTCCGTAGCCGAATGCGTCGAATATAGCGCGATTTTGTTCGAGTTGTGCGGTGTGGTTGCCGTTGAAAAAATTCAGGGCTTCGATGGTTTGTGTGGCGATCCAATCGGTCATGTCGGCGCTGAGCCTATGGGGTTGATTGAGGGGGACGGCGTTTGTCGGGAGGTCGATTTTCTTGCCTGGTTCGATCGTTCCATCAAGGGCGAAGGGGGCGACAAGGGTTTGGGCGGGGTCGGGTTCTTTTTTCTTGAGGTGGGGGAAGAAGAATTCCATGACGCCAGCTTGGGCCGAAAATGGCATGAATGTGATTAAAATCAGAGTTAAAAATGCTTTTTTCATGCTTTTCTCTTAAATTTTGCGGTGAATTTACCGATTTTCATGACATTTTCGATGTGTTTTTCGATAAAATCATGTGTTTTAGGAAGTGAATCGTCGCAATCATTGACAAAAACGAGGGCGGAGGAGGCGATAATGCCGCTTAGGAGGCCGCGTTTGGTGTAGCGGTTGTAGTCGGTTGCGGTATCGCCTGCCCAATCCCATATGGCATCGGCGGTGCGCCATGTGATTTTGGCGGCGCGAGGTTTGCGGATGGGGTTTAGCCAGAATTTTAAGGAAGCGCGGAAGGCTTCTTGATGTTCGAAAAGGAAAGTGTAGCGCGCCATGAGGGCGGTTTGGACGCGATCGCGGATGCGCAAGGTTTCGGCGGGTGTTTCTTCGAGGGCGTTTAGCATTTCACGATCCGCGAGGTCGGCGAAATGGTCGAGGGCGTCGATGACTTTGTTGGGAAATGCGGTGTTTGCATTGTGATCGCTTTGTTCGGCGGCGCGTTCGATTGTGTCCCAATTCCACCCGTCAAAGGCGATATCGGGCAGGGCGGCGGTCAGGATGTCGTCGCGGATTTGGGTGAGGTTTTGATTGTTCATGCATTTAATATAGGCGTGTGGCTGATTTTTTTCTAGACATTTTGGGTGTGTGCGCCATTTTAGCCCTATGGATGATAAAGATATTGATGATGCAAGCTCGATCGGGTCGAGGATTGTACGGTATGGCAAGGTTTCCGGCGGTATGGCGGGGCTGGCGGCGAAGCTTGTGGGGGATAAGTATTTCGGGATCAAGATTGATCGGGAGGAACATTCGCAGGCCTTGATGCAGGCGATGGGGAATCTTAAAGGGCCGCTTATGAAGGTCGGGCAGATTTTGGCGACGATTCCCGAAGCCTTGCCGCCCGAATATGCGCAAGCGTTGCAGCAATTGCAATCGAACGCGCCATCTATGGGATGGAATTTTGTGCGGCGGCGGATGAAGACTGAGCTGGGCGCGGGGTGGCAGGGGCAATTTGCGTCCTTTGATCGTGAGGCGGCGGCGGCGGCGAGTTTGGGGCAGGTGCATCGCGCGGTATCGCATGATGGTGTGGATTTGGCGTGTAAGCTTCAATATCCCGATATGCAGAGCGCGATTGATGCGGATTTAAAGCAGCTTCGGATCATGTTCGGGGTGTATGGGCAGTATGATAAATCGATTAAAACGGGGCATATTTATGATGAATTATGCGAGCGTTTGCATGAGGAATTGGATTATGAGCGGGAGGCGCGGCATACGGCGCTATATGCTGATATGCTTGGGGGAGAGGGAGGTGTGCATGTGCCGACCGTGCGGTCGGAATTATCGACGGACCGGCTTTTGACGACGAATTGGCTGGAAGGTTCGCCGATCATGCAATATAAGGATGCCGACCAGTCGGTTCGTAATGAGTTGGCGATGAATATGTTTCGGGCGTGGTATGTGCCGCTTTATTATTATGGCGTTATTCATGGTGATCCGCATTTGGGGAATTATACGGTGCGGGATGATTTGGGGATTAACTTGCTCGATTTCGGGTGTGTACGTGTGTTCCCGTCCGCGTTTGTTGGTGGGGTGATTGATTTGTATCACGCGTTGCAGCGTAAGGATGAGGCGCTCGCGGTGCATGCGTTCGAGACTTGGGGCTTTACGGATTTATCTAAGGAGCAGATCGAGACTTTGAGTATTTGGGCAGAGTTTTTGTACGGGCCGATTTTGGAGGATAAGGTGCGGGCAATCGGGCATGCGGATGGCGCGGTTTACGGGCGCGAGACGGCGGAAAAGGTGCATAAGAAGCTGCGTGAGCTGTCCAAGGAGCGGGGCGGGGTGGCTGTGCCACGGGAGTTTGTGTTTATGGATCGGGCGGCACTTGGGCTTGGTTCGGTGTTTATTCATCTTAATGCGGAGGTGAATTGGTATCGGGTGTTTAACGAGATGATTGATGGGTTTGATACGGCAAAGCTGGCGGCGCGGCAGGAAAAAGCACTTGCGCGGCATGGGCTTTTGGATTCAGCGCCGACAACGTGAATCAAATCCGCAGCTTTTGGTGATAAAAGCCTGAAATGAATCGCGAAATCATATTGTTGATTCGGCAACGATTCGAAAATGAGCGCGAAAAAAGTGCAAAATACGCTTGTACTTATCCACAAAATCGATTCTTATGGAATCAATAACCCTCTATCCCCAGATTTCTTGCTGGGGGCGAATCAAATCTTAACGGGTGGTAAAGATTCCTCTGTCATACTGATTGGAGGGGAAGTTTTGTGTTGTTGCGTTTTCCCTTACATAAAAAATAAACAGGCTAAGGAACCCAGGTGCCGGGCAAATTTTTTGAACGATTATCACTATTGAACGCTACAGCGCTGCGTTGTGGTGGTGTTTCTGCGCGTGGCGCTCATGCAGGTAAGGGTAGTCGGGCGGGTGAGCGCGGGAATGTGTTTTTTGCGCTGTTTGGTGCGGTGGCGGTTGTTGGTGTGCTGGGCGCGGGGATTATGTCGACGATGCGCGGGCCGCTCACCACTATGGTGCAGGTTAATTTGCGGGAGCAGGCGAAGTCAGAGATGCAGACCAATTTGCGTCTTATTCTTGCGAATTCTTCGGATCAGGATACAGGGGTTGGTGATGATTTGACCGAGCCTTTGGCACCGGATATTTCGAGCTGTGCCGCCGGATCGAGCGCGGGGCAGGGGTGTATTCCCTCGACTGTCGGGGCGACGATTAATGACCCGTGGGGGTCGGCGTATCGGTATTGTGCATGGAATTTGGGCGCGGATACGGATACGGAGAGTAAATGGTTTTCCGGTGAGGCGAGTACGAATAATATTGCTGTGGCGTTAATCTCGCCCGGGCCGAATAAGACGTATGATAATGATTGTGCGGATGCGCCGACCTATGTCACCGGAACGCCGCTGGATGACGATATTATTATTCGTATGACATATGTCGATGCGATTGCGGGTTCGAATGGACTGTGGTTGCCGGATGATACGGATGTGAATGATCCGATTGCGACGATTGATCGATCGATTGATTTGACGGGTTCTGTTGGTGGTACGCTTGCATCGCCGCAATTGCGCCTTGGTGCGGCGTCGATGTTGTTGCCGGATGAAACGACGCTGACGACTTGTAATACGGCGAATGATGGTTTGCTTCGTATTAATAAGAGCGCCACTTATGCGGTTGAGGTGTGTGAAGATGGCGCGGGCTGGATTCCGGCCGGCGGGGTTTGGTTGCCCGGTACGGGGGATGATATTTATTACAATACCGGTACGCCGCAGGTCGGGATCGGGACGGCGAGCCCCGATGATACGTTGGATGTTGACGGGACGGTGCAGGTGACGGGGGATGTTGAGATCGGTGGGAATCTTGATCTCAGTACCGCAAATTCCTTTATTGATATTGGCGGTTCGCGGATTTCGGAGGTGAATAGTGCGGATATTATTTTGACGCCGGGTGGTGGGAATGTCGGGATTGGAACGACATCGCCGAGTTCGCCTTTGGAAGTTGCTACGGCTAGTGCGGTTACGGAGGATAATATTGCAGAGTTTGCGGCGTCAAATGGTAGAACGCTGCGGGTGTTGCAGCCGGATATTGCGGATAACGCTACTCCTTTTGTTTTTGAGACGAATAATAGTCTTCTTTTTCGGGTGGATGTCTATGATGCACTTAGGGTTTCTAGCAATGGGCGTGTTGGTATTTTTACCGCTTCTCCAAATCAAGAGCTCGATGTTACCGGCGATATTCAGGCGAGTGGTACTTATATGATTGGCGGGACTGTTATGCTAGGCAATGATGCGGTGGCGACGAATGTCTTGCTCGGGCCTGTTGCCTCACCTGTTCCGGGGACGACGGCGGAGTATATGAATTTGGGGGATGCTATCCATGCTGATCTTCTTAATAAGCGTGTCGGGGTCGGGTTTGCGGATACTTATGATGTCTCCGCCTTTGACGACACGTTGGAGGTGAATGGCACGATTGGTTTGACGGGGAATTTGACGTTGGGCGGGAAGTTGGTGGCGGATGATAATACGTCCGGTAATATTCTGGTCGCGGATGGGACGAATTTTGAATCCGTTGCGATGAGCGGGGATGTCGGGATCGCAAGTGACGGCGCGGCGACAATCCAGAGCAATGCCGTTGAAAATTCCATGATGGCGGATAATTCGGTTGATATTGATGAGCTGAACGCGAGTGCGGGCAGTGGCAATCTTTGTTTGAAATCCGATAGTACGACGGGTTTGAAGTTCGAGGCTTGTGCGTCGAGTGGTGGTGGAGATGGGCTTGGCGGGAATGGTTTGCCGGAGGTTTTGGCGAATGATAATAGTGCGAATAGCTTGCAAATTAATGATGTTGCCGACCCGACGAGTGCACAGGATGCGGCGACCAAGGCCTATGTTGATGCGCAAACAACGGCAACGGTGGCGGGTGGAGTGCGTAAAATTATCGATGCGGATAGCGATACGCAGGTGATTGTCGATGAGACGCTTGATGAGGATTATATCCGGTTTGATACGTTCGGGAGTGAGCGGATGCAGATTCAGGCCGATGGTGATATCCAGATGGATAATAATACGTTGTTTGTGGATGCGGCGAATAATCGGGTCGGTGTGGGTACGGGGAGTCCTGATGCTAGTATCCATGTTGATTCGGGAACAACTGATAGGGCGGCGGTATTTGTATCGAGTGATGCAACTTCTTATATTGAGTTTATTGATGACACGGGGTCTGCGTCGATTGGTACTACAAGCTCTGGTGCGATGAGGTTGTTTGTTGATGGTGTGGCAAATGAAGCTATTAGAATAGATAACCTTGGCAATGTTGGAGTTGGAACGACTTCGCCGGAGGCGGTTTTAGATGTGGCGGGTACGGATGCGATTCTCTTTCCGCGCGGAACTGTGGCGAACCGTCCGTCCGTTCCGGTCAACGGGATGATGCGGTATAATTCGGATAACGAGAAATACGAGGCGTATCAGAACGGGAGTTGGCAGGATATTATAACTTCTGGCGCGGGTGGTGTTACGGCGCTTTCGGATAATGATGGTGATACGCTTATTCAGGTTGAGGAAAGTGCGGATGAGGATTATATCCGCTTTGACACCGCCGGAACCGAGCGGATGGTTATTGATGATAGCGGAAATGTCGGAGTCGGGACGAGTTCTCCGGCAGCGGCATTGGATGTTCAGGGCCGTTTGCGGGTGAATAATGGTAATGTTGCTGTGATAGATTTTTTTGATGATAATGGTGCTGACTATACTATTGGCGCTGGTTTTGGAACAAACCATTATTTCGGGATCGGTCCGGAGTCCGGTGACGCTGTTTTTCGTCTTTCAAATGATGGTGATCTTGCCCTTGGTGGGGGGGATCCAGATGCTCGGTTGCATGTTGAAGAAGATAGTGCAGCGACAGCGACGGTTACGAATGTTGCGCGCTTGACATCGACTTCGACGGGGATACCGGCGGCGGGGATTGGTGTCGGGATGGAGTTTGAGGTTGAGACGGCGGCGGATAATAACGAGGTTGGTGCGAGCATTGAGGCGGTTGTGACGGATGTTACCTCTACGTCGGAGGATTTTGATCTTGTGTTTAATGTGATGTCGGCTGGTAATGCTGCGGATGAAAAAATGCGGATTACGAGTGCCGGTTATGTCGGAATTGGAACGGATTCTCCATCTGCGAGTTTGGAGGTTGCGGGAACGGATTCTATTCTCTTTCCTCGTGGGACGGTGGCGAACCGTCCGTCTGTGCCGGTTAACGGGATGATGCGGTATAATTCGGATAATGATAAATATGAGGCGTATCAGGGCGGTGTTTGGGAGGATATTATAACCACTGGTGGTGGTGGTACGATCGCTTTGTCCGATACTGATAATGATACGTTGGTTCAGGTTGAGGAAAGTGCGGATGAGGATTATATCCGGTTCGATACGGCCGGAACCGAGCGGATGGTGATTCAGGCGGATGGTGATGTTGAGATGAATACTGATACGTTGTTCGTTGATGCAGCGAACGACCGTGTCGGTGTGGGGGTCGGAAGTCCTTTGTATGAGCTCCATGTGAATGAAGAAATTGTTGTAGGTACTTCCGGAACTACGGGGGAGATAGGTTTTGTACATGCTAATGGAACCCTAGTTGGGCGTGTTGGGTCGGGGGTGGCGGCAGATACTGGTGCTTTGGGTTTGTATGGGTATAACGGTGTGATCTTTGATGCGAATGGAAGTGATGTCAGTTTTAAAACTTCCGGGCCGGCTATTTGGGATGTTTATGGTGGTAATGAATTTTCCTTTAATGGTTATACAGGGCATGGTGGTGAGGTTGTTATGAAGGATCGCCAAAGTGGCGATGAGGTTTTTCATGCTTATCTTGCGGATTCTAACCCACGTGTTTTGTTTCCATTGGCAAGTGTCGGGGTCGCCATGACTGGTGTTCCTGCGGCTACATTGGAGGTTGGGGGGACGGATAGTATTTTATTTCCGCGTGGGACGAGTGCGCAGCAACCTGTGAGCCCCGTCAACGGGATGATGCGGTATAATTCGGATAATGATAAGTTCGAGGCGTATCAGGGTGGTGTTTGGGGAGATATTATTACATCTAGTGCATCTGATATTGATTTTGATGATATTGTTGATGCGATGACATTGGATGCGGATACGGATGTGACGATGGGGTCGAATGATCTGTCGTTTAATAACGGTTCGGCGCTTTATATTGATGGGGCGAATAATCGGGTTGGGATTGGGGCGGGGGCGCCGAGTGCTACTCTTCATGTCGGTGGATTGGCACGTTTTGATAGTACGCTTTATGCGATTAATTCTTCTTATTATGTTCGCTCTACTACTGATGTTAATATCGGTTTAATTCGTATTCAAGATAGTACGTTTGCGAATGTGGGGCAGCTTGCGGCGATTAATCTGGACGGTGCGGGTGGTGCTTCGGATTGGCAGTTCCAAGATTCTATTGATGATATTTATTTCTCTAATTCCGGTAATATCGGGATCGGGACGACTTCTCCTGCTGCGGTTCTTGATGTGTCGGGAACGGATGCGATTTTATTTCCTCGTGGGACGAGTGCGCAGCAACCTGTGAGCCCCGTCAACGGGATGATGCGGTATAATTCGGATAATGATAAGTTCGAGGCGTATCAGGGTGGTGCGTGGAGCGATATTATTACGTCCGGTGTTGGCGGTGTTTCGATCGATGATCTATCGGATGCGGAGCGGGATGATACGAATAATAATCTCTTTATTGGTGAGGTTTATGGTTCTGCTTTGGCGAATAATGACAATAACACGTCTGTTGGGATTGGCGCTTTGGCGTCGCTTGATAATGATGCGACTGCGGATTATGGAGATCAAAATACAGCGATTGGCTATAGTGCGTTGGCATTAACGACAACTGGCTATCGAAATACAGCGGTTGGCTATAATGCGTTGAATGCAAATACGACGGGGTATAATAATGTAGCAGTGGGGCAGCAGGCGGGGCGTTATATTGCGGATGGCTCTACAGATAATGCGACGAGTGATACGTCTGTGTTTGTGGGGGCGAATACGAGGGCTTCTGCAGATGGTGTGAGTAATGAGGTCGTGATTGGATACGATGCGATTGGGAGTGGAACTAATACTGTAACGCTTGGGAATTCATCGATTACGGATACGTATCTTCAGGGGGATGTTGCTGTTTCGGGTGATTTGACCGTGACGGGTGATGATTTGGTTATGGGCACGAACACGGATGGTGCGATTTTGGTTGCAGATGGGACGAATTATAATCCTGTTGTTGCGAGTGGTGATGCGAGCATTGCGAATGATGGTTCGATCACGATTGCAGCGGATGCGATTGAGGAAAGCATGCTCAAGGCTGTTGATGCGGCGGCGGATGAGGAGTGTTTGACGTATGAAACCACGACGGGTGATTTCGAGTGGCAGGATTGTACGAGCGGTACGCTAGAGCTTGTTGATGCGGATGGTGATACGAAAGTTCAGGTTGAGGAAAGTGCGGATGAGGATTATATCCGCTTTGATACGGCGGGGACACAACGCGTGGTTATTAATGGAAGTGGCTTGGGGGTTAATGCCAGTAATCCTCTTTATCCGCTTGTTGCTAATAATAGTACAGCGGACACGAATACTGTCCCAACGTCTTTACGTTTGGGGCATGTCACGTCCGCAACACCAGCCGTAGGGATTGGTGTCGGGATGGATTTTTGGGTTGAAACTTCCGATGGAAATACTGAAACTGGTGCAGTTATTGAGGCGGTTACGACGGATGTTACCTCTACGTCGGAGGACTTTGATCTTGTGTTTAATGTGATGTCGGCTGGTAATGCTGCGGATGAAAAAATGCGGATTACGAGTGCCGGTTATGTCGGAATTGGTGAGAGTTCGCCTGCTTTCGCTTTGGATGTTGCTAATGATGCAAGGATTCAGGGAGCGTTGCGTTTGGAAGGACAGACCAGTGGTACAGATTCTGGGCTTAATTTGATTTCGCAGGGGGGGACGACGACATATTCTTTGAGAGCCGATACGTTTGATGGGTTAACAGATAATATTCGTTGGCGTCAATCCGGTAGTGGGTTTGGGGCGTTGGAATGGATATGGAGTGCTACTGACCAAACCGGACAAGCTATTGCGGTTAACCCTAATGTTCCGCTTATTCGTGGGGCGGATCACTTGCGTTTTTATGTAGGGCCCTCGATTGGTTCAACCTCCGAGGCGATGCGGATTGATGAGAGCGGGAATTTGTCTGTTGGAAACGCGGATTCTGCGTCTGATGGTTCGGGGAGTGGTGGACAGGCGTTGTTGTTGGATGTTGGTGGTGCGATTGGTGGGACGCATTATTGTGATGAGGATGGGCTTAACTGTTTTGTGTCTACGGATGTCGGTAGCACTGCGCTTAACCTTTCTGATGCGGATGGTGATACGAAAGTTCAGGTTGAGGAAAGTGCGGATGAGGATTATATCCGTTTTGATACGGCGGGGACACAACGGATGCAAATTGATTCGGCAGGAGAGATTCGACTTATTCCTAATGGAGCTGCTACCGGTAGGCTTACGTTCTCTTCTTGGAGTGTAGGGAATACGGATATTGATGGTCTTCTTCCTGGTTCTACTTTTGGGCATGTGATAGAGGGGCCATCAACTGGACATTTTGTTGTTGGTTTGGATGACAACGATCCGAATGATAGTTTTGTTGTTCTTTCGCGTGGAGGAGATGGTCCAACTGATAGTAATTATGACACTGTTGTCTTTACGGCCACTGGAGCCGGAAAGGTGGGAGTCGGGACAAGCGATCCTCAGGCTGACCTTGAGGTTGCAGGGACGACGATGCTTTTAAACCGTGGTGGCGGTGATTTAGGGACTAACCGTTTAGATGCAAGTAGTTTTGCGTGGAATAATTTAATTGTTGGGTCGTCGGATAGTTCGCATCGTTATAGTGGGCTTGTATTGGCGGGGTATCGGGATGGTAATGCGTCTAGTCCGCTTGGACGTTTGTCGTTCCATTCATGGGATCAGGATGCCGCTCTTCAAACGACACGAGGGGCGGAAATTTCATCTTATCCCGAGAATACGACAACGACAGATTATGGTGCGGATTTGCGCTTTTATACGCGGACGGGGACTTCGGCTCTTGATCTGAAGATGGTTATTGACCCTGATGGCGATGTCGGTATTGGTACGGAAAACCCTTTGGATGATTTACAGGTTTCAAGAGGATCTACTGCTAGTATTGCTATTCAAAATACTTCAGGGACGGGGCAAAGTCGTTTGTTATTTCGTGATAACTCAATATACCATCAGCTTCGATATGATTGGGATGATGACTCTTTTCAGTTTTGGCGGGAATCATCGCAGTTAATGGAAATTAGTTCGGCTGGAGTCGGTATTGGTACGACGGCACCAGATACCGTTTTCCATATCGTTTCTGAAGAGATTGGGACCGGCGAAAATAAAGGGTTTAAGATTTCTAATTATAATGAAACGCAGGAATATTCTATACGGACGGGGGTTACGAGCATTAATAATACTTCCTTAGCTTTTTATGATGAGACAAGTTCTGCGAATCGTATGGTGATTAATAGCTCTGGGAAGGTTGGAATTGGAACGGATATCCCTTTGCAGCCTTTGCATGTGGTTAATGATTATGCGGCGGATGCGAATACGTCCCGTACTGTTGGTAAGTTTGAACGTCTTTATAGTGGTGGAGCCGGGGTAGCTGGTATTGGCGCTCATATTACGTTGAGTACTGAGACAACGGTTGAAGGGAATACGCTGGCAATCGGTCGTTTTCGAGCCGTGACAACGGATGCGACAGATGGTTCGGTGGATTCGGATATTTATCTGGATCCTGTGAGTAATAATGCCGTTGTTAGTGATGCTTTTGTTATAAAATCTACGAACGCTGTTGGAATTGGAACGGCTTCTCCGGAGGGGCTGTTGCATTTGCAGACTGAAACCGGTGATACAGAGCTTTTGATCCATGCTGACCCTAATGATGATGATGAAGGCAATGAGCCGCGTATTGTTTTTCGAAGTGATGGAACTCGTGATTATTCTGCAATATGGACGGGAAATATTGATGGTTCGAACGATAATGCGCTTGTTCTTGCAAACGCTTCCGGCCTTGGAGGCGGGATTCGTTTTGCTACGTGGAATGTGGCTGACTATACTAACGCAGTTACGCGAATGGTGGTTGATACATCCGGGAATGTAGGGATCGGGACGGTGCTGCCGGATACGATATTAACGGTGAATGCGGACACAACAGGGACGCAAACAAATGCGTTGAAGATTGAGAGGACCAGTGGAAATAGTCAATATATGGTTTTTTCCCAAGGTAGTTCAGGGCATGTTTTAAAAACGCACAATAGTACAACAAATGCAAAAAAATTAATTATCGATTCAACAACGAATACATCTAATGATGCAACAACGGGGAATGAGGTTGGTATTCATTTGCGTACGTTGGGAACGACAAGACTGAATATTTCTGAGGATGGTTTTATTGGCCTTGGTCTTGGTGATATAGATGGGCAGGTCACAATTACCGGTGGAAGTGATGTTGGGGCTGTAAATACGGCAGGTCAAGGTTCGCTTGTCCTGCAAGATGATGTTGATGATTCAACAGGGTATAAAATGCGTATTGATCAAAATGAAGTCCAGACATCAAATAATGGTTCGGCAACAGAGTTACTTTTAAATGCGTTTGGTGGTGATATCAGTTTAGGGCATCATAACCCCGGGGATACGGATATTGATATGAACACAGGGACAATCTATGCCTTGGCCGACCCGACATCGGCGCAGGAGGCAGCGACGAAGACTTATGTGGATACAGCCGTATCGGATGAACGGTTGAAGCATAATATTGTGCCGTTTGATGATGTTGGTTTGGATACGGTTATGAGCCTTCGTCCGGTGAGTTATCTTTGGAATGATCCAACGGATGAGGTGACGACGGGGACGCAATATGGCTTTATTGCGCAGGATATAGAGCGTGTTCTTCCCGACCTTATTGTTGAAAAAGGCAATGAGATGAAGACTAAGACGTACAAGCATCGTGAGTTGATGCCCTTTGTTGTGAAGGCGATACAGGATGTTAAGGTGTTGATTGATGATATTTTGTCCAAGATTGCGGATGTGATTGATCGGGTTTCTGTGCTTGAGGCGGAGAATAAGATCCTTCGTGATGACGTGGATGCGTTGAAGGCGCAAAATGCGGTTATTTTGGAACGGCTTGAGGCGTTAGAAGCGCAGGTTGATGTGCGGGCGGCTGAATAAATATATTGGCAAACTGGTTATAATGATGTTTATTCTTTTGCTCTAAGGTTATGGCTTTGAAACCTGAATTCTAGGCACCCGTAGCTCAGCTGGATAGAGCGCTGCCCTCCGAAGGCAGAGGTCACAGGTTCAAATCCTGTCGGGTGCACCAGTTTTTATTATCTTTTTATTGGTGTGTTATCATGTGTTATTATCCTAGCAAGAGAAGGGTATGAAATTAATGTCTGGCTTTACTTTGGTTGAACTTGCGGTTGTTATGGTCATTGTTGGGCTTTTGACAGGTGGCGTTTTGAAGGGTGTGGAGATGATGGAATCCGCACGTGTTTCGAAAACCATTGAACAAATTGAGGGGTATGTTTACGCACATAATACATTCTATGACAAATACAGGGCTCTTCCGGGGGATATGTGGAATGCTTCTTCCAGATTGTTTGGCTGTGACGCCGGGGTAGGGTGTTTTAGTGGTGACGGGAATGGTGTTATTGGTGATATAACATCACAGCCGTGGAGGGATATAAGTATTGCACCAGATAGTGAAAACGCATTGTTTTGGAAGCATTTGGCGTTAGCAGATTTGATTCCTAGGGTTTCTGTAACGCAATCGAGTGGTGCTGAGTGGGGCGCGCCTAACCCTAAGTCATTTTTTAGTGGTGGTTTTTTTATGCATACTTCGGCGCGTGTGGGGGCTTATCCTAATTTATCCGGTCGAATGTTTGTTATGCGGAATTCGTTAGATGGGAGATGGTTGTGTGGCGGTGGCGGTGGTTTTGGGCAGGGCGGTACGGGAGCGTGTTCTATTGACCCTATTTCTGCGGCGCGTATAGATACAAAAATTGATGATTCTATCGCTGATAGTGGTTTTATTCAGGGTGGGAGTGCTAATTCTTTTTCAAATGGATGTGGGCGTCGTAATTTGGGGGTGAATGGGCCGACTGGTTATGATTTGCAGATGAGTGACCGGAATTGCGATTTGTTTGTCAGGTTTTAACGGGGGTTTTAATTTCTTGTTAATTGCAAGAAGATATCTTCCAGATCGCTGTCTTTTGTTGAAATATCGGCGATGGTGTAGCCGGCGGTCTGGATGGCGGAGATGAGCTCGCCTGCTTGAGTTTCCGAAGGGTTGTAGCGGATGGTGATGCTACGTTTTCCGGATTTTCCGGCGCAGTAGTTTTTCAAATGTTTTTTGATGTCGGTTTTTGTCATCGGGCGGTCGAGGCGGAAGCGGATTTCTTTGCCCTCTATTTGTCCGAGGAGGGTTTCGGTGCTTTCATTCGCGATAAGTTCGCCGTGGTTGATGATGGCGATTTGGTCGCAAAGCTCTTCGGCTTCCTCAAGGTAGTGGGTGGTGAGGAGGATGGTGACCCCTTGTTCATTCAGGGCCTTTATATTGTCCCAGAGTTGTTTTCTTAGCTCTACATCCACGCCGGCGCTTGGCTCATCCAGGACGAGGATAGGGGGATTATGCACCATTGCTTTTGCGACCATGAGGCGGCGGCGCATTCCGCCGGAGAGCGAGCGGGTGTAGGCGTCGGCTTTGTCGGCAAGGCCTACGGTGTTGAGGATGTCCATTGCGTTGCGCTCGGCCTTTGGTACGCCGTAGAGGCCGGCTTGGAGTTCCAATACTTGGCGGGGGGAGAAGAAGGGGTCGTAGTTGAGTTCTTGGGGGACGATGCCGATGGCGCGTTTGGCGTTGCGGATGTCCTTATCAATGTCGATGTCCCAGATTTTAACACTGCCGGATGTCTTTATGACGAGGCCGGCCATGATGTTGATCATGGTTGATTTTCCCGCGCCATTAGGGCCAAGAAGGCCGAAGATCGATCCGCGCGGGATGTCGAGGCTGACGTCGCGCAGGGCGACTTTATCGGGCGATTTTTTTGTGCCGCGATAGGTTTTGTTGAGGTTTGAAATTGATATGGCGTTTTTAGGCATGGGTTAAGAGATAAAGGAGCTGCGGATAAAGTCCAGTGCGTTTTTATCATCCTTCAAATACGCATCCCAAAATGCCAATGCGGCGGTTTTTATTTGTTCTTCGTGTTGTTCGCGGAGGTCGGTGTTGCCGAGTTTGCCGCGGGTGCCGTTATAGACCATGTGGTCGCCGTCTTCTTTGATGAGAAGGTATTTTTCATCGTGGCCGGAATGGTCGTGGACGGCGAGGCGGTGTTTATAGGTGTGGCCTTCTAAGGGGCTGTCGTCCTTTGTTCCGGTCATGTGGAGGAGGGGGAGGTCGATGGCGCCGTAGAGATCGTCGTTTGTGATATGCTCGTCCACCAAATGGCGGATGGGGACGGGGGAGTAGAGAATTCCGGCCTTGAATCGTGGCTCATACATGCGGATGAGGTTGCCGGAGGCGTCGGGGAAGTGTTGTCCTGCCATGACTTGGGTGGTCATGGCGCCGAAGGAATGGCCGGACATGCCGATGTTTTGGATGTTCATATATTGTCCGACATCGGGGTTTTCGGTTATCCATGCGGGGAGTTGGTCGAGCACAAATGGCACGTCGCGGAAGCGGTGGATGGTTGTTTCGCGGTCGATTTTGACTTTGCGCAATATGTCCCACGGGTGGCCTTCTTTACCTTCCCATAGGCTGCTATCTGTGCCGTGATGGGTGATGTGGATGAGGGTGTAGCCTTGCCCAGCGAGGAAGCGGGAGAGGAAGGCCGCGCCGTTCGCATTGCCGCCGAAGCCGTGGCTCCAGATGATTGTGGGCATGGTTTTTAGGTCATGCTCAGTGGGGTGGTAGATTTTGTAAGGGATGATGCGGTTTTCGCGTGCGGGGTCGGTGAATTCGCCTTTTTGGATTTTGACGGTGTACGGGTGACGGGTGACGGGTGACGGTGGGGTGTTTATTTCCATTTTGTGCTCAGTGTGTTTATTTGTTTGCAAATTATTGTGTAGTTTTCGCTAAAGTCTTTGTGTTGATCATTGTTGATGTATTCGAGGTCTTTTGCAAAATCTATCCAGACTAACATTTCTTCGGATGATCCTATGGCTATGTTTGCGTAGCGTTTGAACTCTGCGGAGGATTTGTGACCTTTTGCAAAGCCTTCGGCTAGATTGGCGCACATTGACTTGCTGGCTCTGCGCATTTGGTCTGCTAATGCATATTGTTCTGTTTTTGGGAATGTTAAGCTTAATTTGTGGATGTTGAGAGCCGTTTTATACGCTCTTTGATAAACATCTAAATCTCGAACTGAAGAAACCAATTTCCGTCACCTGTCACCTGAAACCCGTCACCCTTATTTCTTGCGGAATTTGTCCAAGGATACGACTTCGCCGGTTGTATCGGCTTTGCCGCCTTTGGGGCCGTCATCGTCAGGGCCGTCATCGTCGCTGTCTTCGTAGGCGAGGGAGGCGAGGTCGATTTCGTCCATTTCCTCTTCTACCGGTTGGAATTGGAGGGCGAAATTGACCGAAGGATCGGCGAAAATGCTGATCGCGGCGAGGGGGACTTCGAGCTTTTCAGGGACGTTATTGAAGGACAGGGTTACGCCCATTTTTGTATCATCGACGAATAGGTCGTTGAATTGATATTGCAAAACAATAGTCATTTCACCGGGATAGCGGTCACGCAAATAATCGGGAATTTTTACGCCCGGATAATCGGTGAGGAAGGTGATGTAGAAATGGTGATCACCGGGCAAGCCGTGTTCAATCACTTCATTGACGGATTTTTTGACGACACTGCGTAGTGCTGTCTCAACCATTTTATCGTAGCGTAGTATGTCGTCATCATCACTCATCTTTGAAGCCTCGCAATGTTCGGGCGGGAAATCAAGATGCTGTTTTGAAAAAGTGCAGAGTTATTTGCTGCTTTTGTGATTCCAGATGAGTTTGCGGAATTTTGCCCATTGGGGTGCGGCCTTATCAGGGTATCCAAATGCGGTGTAGAGTTTTGCGCGGGTGGCGTAGATGCTGGGGGCGCGGGGGTTTAGGGTTTGGGCGCGGGCGAGGAGGTTTAGGGCGCGGCTATAGGCGGCTTGGCGTTGTTCCGCGCTCATATTCGGGTTTGTTTCTAATGCACTTAGGGAGAGTTGTGAGGCGTAGATGAGGGCGTTGGGGCTGTGGCCTTTTGTAATTTTATCGGCGGCGTTGATGAGGGTTGCGTGGCGGGTTAAATCGCCTGCGCGTTTTGCTGTGCCTGCGGATTCGGTGAGTATATTACCGAGTTGGAGGCTGAGGAATATTAATGTGAGGGCTATACCGATGAAGGCGATGATCGGGCGTGTGGCGGTGTGGGTTTGCCATGTTTCGAAGGGGCTTGCCTTATCGAGGAGGAAGAGCCATGCGCCGACCAGTCCCCCCGTCGTGATGAGGAGGGAGGCGAACATGAAGTGGAAGGTCATGTGGGTGTGGACGATAAATGCGCCCAAGGCACAAAATATGGTGAGCAGGGCGATGCGGTGCGGTTCTGCCAATACGCCAAAGGCGCGGATGGTGAGGGTTAATCCGGCGGCGAGGAAGGCGTAGAAGAGAATGGGGGCGGTTGCGCCCATCTCGATTGCGAATTGTAGGGGGTCGTTATGGGCGGCGAATCCGCCGCTGGTTGTATCGCCACTTCGGTATTCGGGGTAGTAGAGGTGGAATGTCCCTATGCCGCTGCCGATTACGGGGCGATCGAGGAACATTTGCCATCCGGCGCGCCAAATCTCGGCGCGATGCCAGAGGTGGTCGGCATGTTGCGCGCCTTGGTTGACGAGGTTTTTGCCGATGGTATTGGCGGGGTCGATAAGCTCGAACGCGGCGAAGGCAGTGGCGCATATTATGATGAGGGTGATGATGTATTTGTCATTGCTTTTTATTTGTGGCCAAAGGCAGGTGGAAAATATTGCGAAGCTGCCGAGGAGGGCGAGGAAAGCGCCACGGCTTCCGGTCATGGTGAGGCTGCTGAAGAGGCCGAGGGCGAGGATGAGGAAGGTGATTTTATGCGCCTTGTCCTTTGCCGCGAGAATGCCGCCAAGCATCATGAAGAAGAAGAGGGAAAGTAGTCCCGCCATGGTGTTGGGGTTGGCGAGTGGCCATTGGACTAGGCCGAATCGCAAATGCTGCTCGAAGAATATGCGCTGGATGAAGGCGTTGATGATGAGGATGGCGGATATTGCGGCGGCGCTTATCAGGAGCGTTCTTAGGGTGATGATATTTTGTTTGAGAAGCGTGTAGATGGTAATAACGGCGAGGGGGAAGAGGGTGAATATTATGAAGAAGATGTAGCTGATGACTGGCGCTTCGGAGAAGGTGACGCTGATCCCTGCGAGTGCCCAAAATGCACCGCCGAGGATGATAAGGGGCGTTTTTGGGATTGTTATGGTGGGGCAGGCGGTGAGCAGCGAGAGGCTCGCGCAGGTGAATGCGATGGTGGTGATCAGGATGCTGTGCGCGTCATATGCGCCGATCGGTAGTGCGGCGGCGATCCATGCGAGGGTGAAGAGCGGGAAGATGAGTTGTTTTATTGTCATGTAAAATCACTAACAGTCTGCTCTTAAAAGCACAACGGGGACAGTTTAATTAAACTGTCCCCATCGTATAAAAATGGAGTGTTTCTGTTGCGAGGTACACTGGCGAAGCAAATCGAAGATTTGTTCGCATTTTAAAAAGAAGGCGGCGCCTTTGATGTAGAAAGTGGCGGCTTCTGTTGCGAGGCGCCGCCGGGCCCCACTATCCTTTGTCTAGAAAGATAGAATTAATTTGTAGCTACTACCTACTTATGTCCGAAGACTTAAGCAGCGATAGCGTCGCTTACGCGTACGTTATCATTTGCTACGACAAAGTTATCGTTTGCATTTATAAACGAATATCCGGTAACGGCGGAAAGCCGAACGCCGCATGATGCCTTTATTACGCGTGTCGATCCTGTTTCAGGCCCGCCAAAATCCGTTATTGAGCGAAGCGAAATTAAGGATTTTGAGCGTCTCGCCGAAGCCTTTTGGCGTAGGCGGACTTTATCCTTTTTAGAGCGTTATCGTTTTGAGGCAAGTCGCCCGTCTTCGCTAAAGCTTCGACGTGGCAAATCCTCGTAACGCTCGTTTCACTCGCTAACTCCGGATGTTGGTGGACCTGCCCGGTACTGCCCCGGGGTCCACGAACGCTTATTCCGCAACCGCGTGTAACGTCATAGACGGATTGCTCCGTCACCTTTTATTATAGAGGGGTGGGGGTGAGAATGGAAGAAAAATCGGCGTTCGTCATTAAAACCAGATGTTCGGCAGCGAATGGCTTGAGTGATTGACCTTGCGCCATTCCTAAATTTCCCAACGTTTCCATGATGGCTCTGGCGTGAGCGGTGTCGTGTAGTGTGAAGTCAATGGAAGCCCTTAGTTCTTGCATTTCTTCGGGAGCTATTTCGTTTAGTCCATTAAAGACTTCTTTGCTTTTTCTAAAGTGTTCGTGTTCTGGGGTTCCCTGAATTTGTAAATCGGATCGTATACGTTTTTTTATCTCTGTAATGCCTAGTTGGTTGTATTCATTCAATGTAAGAGCATTTTGGGTAAGTGTTCCTACTGCGCTTGGCGAGTTTGCTTCTTCAAAGGCTTTAGAGAGCCTGTCCCCAAGGATGAGCTTTACAGCTTCAGGAAGTTTTATTTTTGCTGTGTTTGTTTCGGATAGGGCATCAATTATTTTTGATACTAAATGTATTTGTTTGGTTGTAATTAGGTATTCGTAAGTATGTATGATCGCAAGGGCGCGCTGTGGCGTTATGCGATTTTTGAGTATCTTGCGGCGTGCCAGTTCGCTGCTTTTATCTGTGCCTGATTTTCCTAAATACGATCTCATGGATTGCTTATGTATTTTATGCTATAAAATTTGTCAATTATTATCTGTCTTATAATATGTTCTTATCGTTGAAGCCGAGCAAGGAATCGCGCATATTGTGAAGTATGGAACAATATCATGCACTCATGCGTCATGTTTTGGATAATGGCGCGGTTAAGGAAGATCGGACGGGGACGGGGACGCGTTCGGTGTTTGGGTATCAAATGCGGTTTGATTTGGGGGCGGGTTTTCCGCTGGTTACGACCAAGAAATGCCATCTTAAATCGATTATTCATGAGCTGCTGTGGTTTATTGATGGGGATACGAATATTAAGTATCTGCAGGATAATGGCGTGCGGATTTGGAATGAGTGGGCGGATGAGAATGGTGACCTTGGCCCCGTCTATGGCGAGCAATGGCGGAGCTGGCGCACGGCGGATGGGCGTGAGGTGGATCAGCTTAGCAATGTGATTGAGCAGATTAAGAGCAATCCTGATAGCCGGCGTTTGTTGGTGGTGGCGTATAATCCGGGGGTGGTGGATGATATGGCTTTGCCGCCGTGTCATGCGTTTTTTCAATTTTATGTCGCGGATGGGAAACTCTCTTGTCAGCTGTATCAGCGCTCAGCGGATATCTTTTTGGGAGTGCCGTTTAATATTGCGTCTTATGCGTTGCTCACCATGATGATTGCACAGGTGTGCGATTTGGAGGTTGGGGATTTTGTGCATACGTTGGGGGATGCGCATTTATATTCCAACCATTTGGAGCAAACGGAATTGCAGCTTTCGCGCGAGCCGTATCCGTTGCCGCAGATGAAGATTAATCCCGATGTAAAATCGATTTTTGATTTTAAGTTTGAGGATTTCGAATTGGTGAATTACGAGGCTCATCCCCATATAAAAGCGGCAGTTGCAGTATGAAAACAATCAAGATTGGTACGCGTGGGTCGCCGCTTGCGATGACGCAGACGAGAGCGGTGGAGGCAGCGTTGAAGGCGGCGTTTCCTGATCTATCTGTTGAGATTGTCGAGATTTTGACGTCGGGGGATTGGAAGCCGAGTGATGGTGAGGTGCGTTTGAGCGAGGCCGCAGGTGGTAAGGGGCAGTTTGCGAGCGAGATCGAGGCGCAATTGTTATCCGGTGAAATCGATGCGGCGGTGCATTCGATGAAGGATATGGATTCCTTTCTTCCCGATGGGCTTGTGATTAATCATATGATGGAGCGGGAAGATCCGCGGGATTGTTTGTTGTTTGCGGATCGCTCGTTAGCGGCTTTGGCCGAGACGGCGATTGTTGGTACGGCGAGTGTCAGGCGCGCGGCGTTTTTATTGGCGGATCGTCCGGATTTGAAAATCGTGCCGTTTCGCGGGAATGTGCAGACGCGGATTGATAAGATTCGTGGTTCGGAGGTTATTGATTGTACGCTTCTTGCACTGGCGGGTTTGAAGCGTTTGGGGCTTGAGGATGAGGCGGATATTGTGTTGTCCGTGGATGAGATGTTGCCCGCCGCCGGTCAAGGCGCGGTTGGTATTGAAACGCGTGAGGATGATGGCGATGTGCAGGCGTTGTTTGATGCGATTGCGTGCAGCGATACGTTGAAACGCGTACAGGCCGAGCGGGCGGCGCTGGCGGTGCTTGATGGGTCGTGTCATACGCCGATTGGGGCGCATGCGGTGCTTGAGGGGGCGCAGGTTTATTTGCGGGTGAAGGTGGTTTCCCAAGATGGCGCGCAGATGTTTGAGGGCGAGGGGCGCGGGGAAGATTCGCTTGCCTTGGGCGTAGATGTCGGGGCGGCGATTAAGGCGCGTTTGCCGGATGGGTTTTTGGCATGAGTTTGCGTGTTCTTGTTACTCGTCCTAAAGATGAAGCCAAGGATTATGCTAATGAATTACAGGCGCAGGGGTTTGAAAGCTTGCTTGCGCCTATGCTCGATATTGTTTCCATTCCGTTTGAAATTCCATCCGATTTTGATGCGTTGATTTTTACGAGCGCGCAGGGTGTACGTGTTTATGTTGATGGCGGTGGCGCAGTGATTGGGCGGGTTTTTTGTGTCGGAAAATATACGGCGCGGGCGGCATGTGATGCGGGGTTTGATGATGTTGTTGATGTGCGCGGGACGGGCGCGGATATTGTTGATTTTATCGTGTCTGACGCGGCGTTTGCGGGTTTGAAATTCCTTCATATTGGTGGGCGGCATGTGGCGTTTCCGATTGCGGAGGCGCTTTGTCAGGTGGGGTTGTCTTGTGTGCATGTTCCGGTTTATGAGGCGCGGACGGTGGATGAAATTCCGGCGAATATTGTTTGTGCGATCCGTGAAAGCAAAGTTGATGTGGTGACGTTTTTTTCGAAACGTACGGCGGAGAACTTCCTTGATTTAATTGGTAAAAATGGGCTTTCCTCGCATCTTGATACCATAAAATGCTTGTCAATTAGCGATGCCGTGATAGAGTGCGTACGTCTTTATAAGTATGAATGGAGCGGGCTGTACGTGTCTTTAAAACCCGATCGGGCGGGGATGTTGGAGCAGCTTAAGCAGATTGAAGGAGAGGTATAGATGGCGCAAAATCCGATTAAGAATGCAGAAGCGATTATCGAGGCGTTTGGTGGTATTCGTCCGATGGCGAAGAAGTTGGATGTCGCGGTGACGACGGTTCAAGGATGGAAGAAACGGGATGCTATTCCGGCGGCACGGAAGGATTTGTTGGTCTCTTCGGCGCAGGAGCATGGTGTTGATTTAACGGCGTTTTTTGCGGATGCGGAGGCGATTGTTTTGGAAGCCGCGCCGGAGCAGGATGTTGCGGTTGAGGCTGTTGAAACCGATATTGAGGCCGAAACCAAAACACGTACAGCGGATGTTACGCGTGCGGAAAAAGTGGTTGAGGAAGCGCTGGTTGAACCTCAGGCTAAACCTGAAATACCGCCGAAGGCGGAGCGGGTTGCACCTGCTGTGCCTCGTCCGGCGGCGGCTAAGTCTAAGGATCAAACGGCTTTTATCTGGGCTGCGGTGGCGGTGATTTTGGTTTTGACGATTGTTTTATTCGGGTATTTGATGCTTCAACCGCAGGAAGATACGGCGCGAATTGCTGCGCTCGAGAATGAGTTGAATGCGGTGCAGTCCGAATTGGAAGAGACGCAGGAAAAGCAGAGCTTTTTGGGGAATTTGATTCCTGAGGATTTGGATGCGCGTCTTGATGCGTTGAAAACGCAGGCCGAAGATGCGCAGGCGGGTGTTCAGGCGGCGATTGAGAAGAGCAAGGAAATCTCCAATGATGTTTTGGCGCAAGATGCCGGAACTCTCGAAGAACGTGCGGCTAAGTTACAAGCGCATGCGAGTGGTGTGATGGCTTCGGAAAGTTTGTCCGGTTTTATGGGGCGTGTTGATGCGTTGAAGGGGGATGCGCTCGGGCAGGCGCAAGTGCAGCAGAGCTTATCCGCGTTGCAATCGGTTTTGGGGGCGAGTGGCCTTGACGGGGTGAGCCTGCCTACGGCGGATATGAATGCGGTTTTGGAGCAAGCACGGGAGAGCGATCCGGCGTTGGCCGATACATTTGCCGGTGTGCCGCAGCAGGATTTGAAGGCGGCGGCGCTTTTACTTGGGATGGCGCAATTTCGCTCGGTGTTGAATCGCGATATGTCCGCGTTTGATGGTGATTTGGCGCTGCTTAATAAATTGGCGGGATCGGATGATCCGGCGTTGAGTGAGGCTTTGACGCGTCTTGCGCCGCATGCGCAGAGCGGCGTTTTGACTCCTGCGGGGTTGTCGGCGGAGTTTAAGGCGTTGGCGGGGGATGCTGTTGTGGCTTCGCTTTCGGGGGAAGATGTGTCGCTTAAGGATCGCGCGGCGGCGCGGGTGAATGATGTGTTTCAGGTCGAAAAAGATGGTGAGTTGATTACCGGCACGGAGACGCAGGCGACGCTTGCCAAGACGCAAAATTTGCTTGATCAAGGGGATGTTGCGGCGGCGATTGGTGCGGCGCAGGGGCTTGATGGTGCGGCGCTTAAGGCTCTTGCGCCTTGGCTTTCCAAGGCGCAAGGGACATTGGCGGCGCAGGATGCGAAAGGAGCATTGGGCGCGGCGATAACAAGCGTGCAGGATGGTAGTTTTGGCGGTGGACGATTGCTTCAGGATAAGGAAGCGGGGATTAATGTTTATATTCCAAATTCCGGTAATCCGGCGGGTGCGCTTGGCGATATTATCGAGCGTGGCGAGACATTGATGCAGGGTAGCGATCGGGGACAGTAAAGTATGTTGAAGGCCATTTGGTTTTTGTTGCGGTTGGCGCTCTTTATCGGGTCGGCGCTTTGGATTGCGGAGCAGCCGGGCAGTGTGCAGATCGAATGGCAGGCTTATACGATTACGGTGCAGATGGGCGTGTTTTTGGGGGCGCTTTTGCTGGCTGTCGTTATTGCGGTTTTCATTTATCAGGTGCTTCGTGCCTTTGTTACGTTTCCGGCGAGTTATCGGTATTATCGGTCCGTGAAGGATAAGGATAAAGGCTATCGCGCGTTGACGGCGGGGCTGACGGCGGTGGCGGCGGGGGATACGCGGGCGGCTTTGCGGGCGGCGGGGAAGGCGAAGCGGTTATTGCCCGAAGGGCAGGGCTTGCCGTTATTGCTCGAGGCGCAGGCGGCGCGGCTTGATGGGCGTGAGGAGGATGCGAAGCAGAGCTTTGTGGCTTTGCTCGAGGATAAGGATGCGTCGTTTTTGGGGCTGCGCGGTTTGATGCAGGCCTCGATGGAGCGGGAGGATTATGCGGAGGCGTTGCGGCTGGCGCAGCTGGCGTTGGCGCTGCATCCCAAGCAAAGTTGGATTTTGAAGATTGTGTATGATTTGCATATCCGTTTGCGGGAGTGGGGGGATGCGGAAGGGTTTCTGGCGCGGCTTGTGCGGGGCGGTGCTTTGTCCAAGGATGAGGCGCGTGGGGAGCGTGTGGCGATTAATCTGGCGGTGGCGTTGGAGGCGGTGGATGAGGGCCTCGACGATGTTGCGCGGGCGAAGTTTGCTCAAGCGCGGCGGGTTGATCGGGCAAATGTTCCGGCGGTTTTGCTTGAGGTGGAATATTGGACGGCGCGCGGGGAGCGGCGCAAGGCGCGGGGATTGATTGAGCGGTTTTGGAAGCGGGAGCAGCATCCGGCGGTTGTTGCCGCGTGGTGTGATTTGATTTCGGTTGCGGCGGATAAGGATGCGTTGTCGCGGCTTCAGTGGATGGAGCGGCTTATTAAGGTTAGCGGCGAGAGTGGTGCGGTGCAGCTTGCGGCGGGGCGATTTGCGTGTGCGGCCGGACTTTGGGGGGAGGCGCGTAGTCATTTGATGAAGGCGTTGGATTTGGAGGCTAGTGCGGCGGTGTATCAGGCGCTCGCGGTGCTTGAGGAACGGGAGAAGGATGATCGGGATGCGGCGCGAGCGTGGCGGGAGAAGGCGATTGCTGCGCCGGCTGCGGCGGCGTGGGTGTGCCGTGAGAGTGGCCTTTCTTATGAGCGGTGGAGTCCGATTGCCGCGCCGCATGGGAGTTTTAATACGATTGAGTGGGCGGTTCCAAGTGCGGCGGCGGGGCTCAATATTTTGCGCATTTCGGATGATGATTCCTTGCTCGATACGCCACGATTACAGCCGTAATTTCCTCTTTCGCATTAAGGTATAAAGCGTGGCGCCGGTGAGGAGGCCGCCTAGGTGGGCTTGCCAGGCGATGCCGCCGCCCATGAGGCCGAAGAGGAGGCTGATTCCTGCCCAGATTCCTATGATTTTCCATGCGCCTTTTAGGGAGTTTTTTTGTGAGGGGTTAGGGATGCGTCCTTGTTCATGGAGCATCATGAGGACAGCGGCGAAGAGGCCGTTTATCGCGCCGGATGCGCCGATAACGGGGGTCGGTGTTGTTGGGTTTAGGATGAAATAGGCGAGCGCACCGCCGATTGTGCTTAGGGCGAAGAACTTGATTGTTGTTGGTGTTGAAAACATGCGTTCGGTGAATGTGCCTAAGGCTAGGAGCATGATGGCGTTAAACCCTAGATGCATCCAATCCCCGTGGAAGAGGGTGTAGGTGATGGGGGTTAGGAGGGTGGTGAGGGAAAAATCACCTATGATTTTTGCGGGGGTGAAGGCGAAGGTTTCCAGGGCTTGGCCGCGTAATTCGTAGGGGAGGGCGAAGTTTAAGACGACATGGATGAAGATGAGGATGGCGGTCATCGCGCCGGTGAAGGGCGGAATGTTGCCGAATTTGAAGAAGGGTTCGTGGTTCTTTTTCTTATATTCTTTACGCCATTCTTTTTCCTTATTTTGTTTTTTGCGAATTCGGTCACGCTCGGCGAGGGTGGGGAATTTTATGATGTCTTTGTTGTTGTCGTTTTTCTTTGTCATGTTTTTATTTTAACCACGGAGGCGCGGAGGTCACGGAGTTTTTGTTTCTTGTGGTGATTGGGTGCTATGGTGTTGTTTTTGTTTGAATAAAAGCGTTTCTTCAGTTTGTTCGTCATGGAAGAGGGGGAGGGGGGCGGCTTTTTCTTTATGGAAATTAAGGGGCTGGGTGGTTTTACGGCGGTTATCATGAAACTATTGTAGGAAATTATTCTTAATTTGTAAAGGTGTTTTGTGAGCTTTTATGTTCTAACAAAATAATAATGATCGTCATTTCTGCGGCAAGGAGAAGACTTGCTTAAACAGTGGGAATCCAGAAAAAATCCCCTATCGACTGCGGCTAGCTCGCTGCGTTCGAAGCCTCGTTGCCTCCCCCTCGAAGAGGGAGGGCTTTGGATATAGCAATGTCGCCAGCGTTGCTGGCGGTCTTTATGGATTCCGGATGTTTGAGCGATGCTATGCATCGCCTCCGGAATGACGGGGTTTTGGCATAAGAAAAAAGCGTGCGATTGGAGGATGCGCACGCTTTTAAACTGGAGTGTGTTTTTCGAAAATGCCTTTGGCATTTTCTAGTGGCGAACAAACCTGCGGTTTGCTTCGCGACGTGTTAAGTTGTCATGTTACATCATGCCGGGGCTATAGCCGATATCGGCGTTCTTTTCGGCGCTGTAGTTGTATTTCACGGTTTCGTTGCCTTTTGGTTTCATGAAGGCAGGGGGTTCGACTTTGGAGACGAGTTGTCCTGCGCTTGCGAGTAAGTCCGTTGCGGCGATTTTCGCGTGGGCGATGCCGTGGGCGAGTTGTCCCATGGCTTGGGCGTAGCCTTCGGCGGCGATTTGTGTGCCCATGACGACCATTTCAACGATTTTACCGAGTTCGGGAACTTTCCCCTCCATGACGCTGCCGAAGGCTTCGGAGGCGAGCGCCTTCATATCGCTTAGGGATTTTTTCGGTTTTTTACCGCCCGATCCGCCTTTTCCGGAGGCTTTGCCTTCTTCTTCCTCGTCTTGTTCTTCGTTATCATTGACGACTTCGATATTGACGAAAGTCGGGGTTTGGAAGCAAACGGGGTAGTATTTGAGGCGCTGTGGCTCTAGGTCACGGCCGGATAGCCCTGCTTTTACTTCGATTTTGATTTTTTCAGGATTGCGCCAGTCTAAAATAACGCAGTGGCTTTTATAGTCACCGGGTTGTTGGCATTTATGGATGATGCGCTTTCCGGGATAAAAGGGTTCTTTGATCCCTGTTTCCGCGAGAAATTGTTTTACGTTCACCTGCATTTTTATACACTCCTAATATACATATTACCATCGTCTATCCGCAGTTTTTGGCTTGTTTTTATTGGGCTTTTTGGCCCGTTTTTCGCCTTTAGAGGTTTGATGCTCTATTGCTTCGTTACGGAAAGTAAGTTCATATTGCCCTGAAATGGTTAAGAAAGGTTTAAGGGATGCAGGTTTTTTGAAATTATAAGTTTTATGGGCATTTTCGGGGCGTTCTGCTATTATATAAGGGATGAATATGCGGGTTTTCTTGATGGTTTTTGTTTGTGTTGTTGTGACGTTTACGGTTGTGGGCGTGGCGCAGGCGGATTTGTTTGTGCGTAAAGGCGGGCAAAAGGAAGCGGTGCAGGGGGAGAAGAAGAGCTGGAGCGGGATTTTCTTGCGGCCGTTTAAGGGGAAGGCGAAGCAGGGGAGCGCGGGGCAAAGTAGTGTGCGGACGCAGGCGGCGGTGGATTATAATAAGCAGTATCGGGAGATATTGCAGCAGCGGCAGGAATTGGCGGATGCGTTTAAGGCGTTGTCTTATTGGACGGAGAGCGGGCGCAAGCCGAAGGGGCTGAAGGAGATTGCATCATATGCGCAGGCGCATCGCGCGCCAATGCGGGCAAAGATGTTGGAGGCGCGGGCGGCGCGGATGGCGCCGATACGGGCGCGGAAGAAGGCGCAATTGGCGGCGTATAAAGAGAGTGTTGTGATGAATGCGCGGAATCCCGATGCGGTGATTGCGTTTAATATCGCGCATCTGGAGGCGCAGCGTGCGGCGGGGGCTGCGGTGCGGGTTTATCAGAGCCAGCAAAGCACGCAAAAGCCGCGGCAGGTTTATCGGAAGCCTGTGGCGCAGTCGCCGAGTAGGGTTATTCGGGATTATCGTTAATTTTTTCGTTTTTAAATTTGTAACGAAGATACGGAGTTTCGAAGGTTTTTGTTGCTTGCGGTGAGGGCGTTCATTTTTCTTGATTTCTTGATGTGGATGCATGCAGATAGGCGCAGGTTATGATGATATTGCGTTATTTTTCTGAACTTCAATTCATACAAATTCGGGTTGCGGCGTTTGTTGTGGCTATGGTGGTTTATGGTGGGTTTGGGTCACCTACGCCGGATGTGCTTGGTGGGGCGGAGATTGTGGTTGCGGGGCTTTTGCTGTTTGCGGTTGGTGTTGAAGGGGGGCGGTATGCTTTGGTCCCTGCGCGTGGTGGGGCGTTATGGCGGCAGGTTGGGCAGGGGGTTTTGGTTTATGGGTTGCTTGCCGGATTGGTGATGGGGGTGATGCAGGGGAATGATTTGCGGCTTATTGTGCGGGATGTTATTCCGTTTTTGTTTTTGGTGGTGCCGTTGTTTTTTGCGCCGTTGCTTCAGAGCCAATCGTGGTGGGTTGTTGTGGCGGCCTGCGGCGTTGGGGTTTTGTTTGCGGTTCGGGTGGTGAGCGGGTTTGAGGCGGATGCGCTTTATTATCTTGGGAATTCGCCGCTTGTTTTGTTTACGGCGTTGTTGTGTGCGGGGGTGGCGATTATGCGATTGGCGGCGGGGTTTAAGGGGCGGAATATTTTAGTGGCGGTAGCGTTTTTGGCGGTGGCGGGTTTGTGTGTTTTGCCGCTTATGATGGCGTTGCAGCGGGCGAGTTTGGCGTATATGGCGGTTTATGCCGTGATTGTGTTGGGATTGGCGTTTATGCGCTATCCGAAGCGGGCTTTGGTTATGGTGGCGGTGTTGGGGATACCGCTCTTGATTTATGTTTCGCAGATGGATGTGATGGCGGCTTTGCGGCGGAAGAGTAGCCTTTATGGGGCGAATATGCGGGTTGAGGAGTGGGCAGCGGTTTGGGAGGCGGTGAGTGCTTCGCCCTTTATATTGTTATTCGGGCAGGGGTGGGGCGCGAGCTTTTCTTCGCCGGCGGTGGCGGATATTGAGGTGAATTTTACGCATAGTTTGCTCTCTTCGATGGTGTTGAAGACGGGGGTAGTCGGGTTGGTTTTCGTGCTTGCGTATTTGGCTGCGTTGGCGCGTGAGGGCGTGCGGGTTTTACGTGTAAATCCTTTTGTGGCATTGGCTTTGCTGGGGCCGATTGTGATTGATGTGTTGTTTTATGCGGCGTATAAATCGCTGGATTTTGGAATTATTTTATCGCTGGTTGTGTTTTATGCAGGCTTATATAAAGTGCCGGATCAACGATTCGTTGCAAATTAGCGCGAAGTTCTATATTAAATTCCATATTCTCTTTTTCAAAAGGTTGGTCGGGTTATGAAGCCTCAAATCATCTTTATTAATCGTGTTTATCCGCCTGTGCATGGGGCGACGGGGCGGGTTATGCGTGATTTGGCGCAAGGCTTTGTCGAGAGCGGTTGGGATGTGCGGGTGATTACGAGTGGCGCGCGTGCAGGGCAGGAGCGTGATGGCAAGGTTGCCGTGCGGCGGGTGAAGGGCGCGGGCAAGCCGAAGAGTGTTATTGGTTATGTTGTGGTTTTGCTGCGGTTGTTTTTTGCGGCGTTGGCGTTGCCGAAAATTGCGAAGGGCGCGCAGGATGCGCCGATTGTTGTTACGATGACTGATCCGCCGATGCTGGCGGTTTTGGGATGGTTTTTGCAGCGGGTGAAGGGGTATCGGCATATGCATTGGTGTCAGGATTTGTATCCTGATTTATTTCCTGTGATCGGTGTAAAATTTCCGGCGTTTTTGCAAAAGGCGATGGAGCAGGTGGCGTTGCGGGCGATGCGGGCGGCGGATAAAATTGTGGTTGTCGGGCGGTGTATGGCGGTGCGATTGGCGGATAAGGGGATTGATAAGGCGCGGCTTAGCGTTATTCCCAATTGGCCTGATGCGGAGCTTTTGCATGATGTTGCGGGGGAGAGCGCAGGGTTTGGGGATGATCATTTCTTTAGCGATGCGGTGCGTAGCCCCGATGAGCAGGTTAAGGATAAGCCGAAATTCCGTATTCTTTATGCGGGGAATATCGGGCGGGCGCATCCGATTGATACGATTTTGCAGGCGGCGGAGGTGCTTAATAAAGATCATCCGGAGATTGAATTTGTCTTTGTCGGTGATGGGCCGGAGTTCGAGAAGGTTTCTCAGATGCGGGCGCTTAAGCATTTGGACACGATCCGTTTATTGCCGTATCAGCCTGCGCATAAATTGCGGGATTTGATGGAGAGCGGGGACGTGCATTTGGTGGCGATGAAGGATGAGGGTTTAGGGATGTTGGTGCCGTGTAAGCTGTATTCCGGTTTGGCGGTGGGGCGGCCGTGTGTCTGGATTGGGCCGCGTGAGGGTGAGGGCGGCAAGGTTATTCGCGATTATGGCGCGGGCGAGGTTGTCGTGGGCAATGATGTGCGTGGTTTGATCGACATTATAAGGCGGTATCGTAATGAGCCGGAGGCGTGGTTTGCTGCGCAAAAGGCGGCCGCGAAAGCGGGGCAGGTTTTTGTGCCTGGCGCGTCAAAGCATGCGTGGATTAAGCGGGCGGAAGATGTGTTCGGGAAAGCGTATTTTGCGGGTGCGGCGAAGCGAACGAAAAGGAAGAGAGCGGCATGAGCGATTTAAAGCGGGATGATGATTTGAATTTGGGTGCGTTTTTGCGTGAGATTTGGGGCGCGAAGGGATTTATTGCTGCGGGTGTTTTTGTTGCGGTTTTGTGTGCGGCGATTTTGCAATTTGTTGTGGTGGAGCGGTTTGAAGGGCGGATGATGATTGCACCAGCCGAGAGTGCGCAGGATTTGGCGCAGCGGATGGAGGCGCGCCCTTATGTTGAAGGTGGGTATCCAGCGGTTTCCCGGGCGGCGAAGGCGGCACGCGGGGTGGAGAATTTTGTGCGGTTCGAGGCGATGTATGATGGTGTTTCGGTGGCGGAAATTTTGCTGCGGGATTCGCGGATTGTTGATGGGTTGGCGGCGGATCGGGCGTTTGTTTTCGGTGGTGGCTTTGCGGCGGAAAATGCGCGGGAATTGGCGGCCTATATTGAAGATCGGGTTTGGTTTGATGCGTTTGGGGAAACTGCGTTGAGGGAGATGAAGTATCGCCATGCGGATGCGGATTTTGCGGTGTATTTTGTGCAGCAAATTCATCGTGTGAGCGATCAGCTTATCCGTGGGGATATTCGGGGTGAGGTTGAGGAGCGGATTGCGTATTTGGAGCGCAGCGTGGCGCGGATGATGAATCCGGATCAGCGGCGGGCGATGACGGGGCTTTTGCTTGATCAAGAGCGATTGAAGATGATGGTGTCGATGGATGCGCCGGTGGCGGCGCGAGTGATTGGCGCGGCGAGTGCGAGTGTGCGTCCGGTGTGGCCGGATGCGGCGTTGCTTTATGTTGTGTTTGTGATGCTTGGGGCGTTTGTCGGGTATGTTGCGCATGGATTGCGGCGGGAAGAGGCGCGGCAGGCGGTGCAGAGCTATCAAAGCTGGGTTAAGCGGGATGCGCGGGCGAATGATGGGGGCGAGATGGAGGTTTCCAGTGGTGGTGCGTTGTTCCCGAGGCGGCGGCGGGCGCGATCGGTTGAAGATGCTGCGGAATAATGGGTGATGGTGAGTGCAGCAATTCCGATTTCTGTTGTGGTTGTTACGCGGGATGAAGAGGCGCGGATTGGGGCGTGCCTTGGGGCTTTGTCGGCGTTTGATGATGTTTGGGTTGTGGATTCGGGGAGTGCGGACAGAACGGTGGAGATTGCGCGGGGATGCGGCGCGCGGGTGGTTGATTTTGCGTGGGACGGGGCATATCCGAAGAAGCGGCAATGGTGTTTGGAGCATTTAAAGCTGGCGCATGATTGGGTGTTTTTTGTGGATGCGGATGAGGTGGTGACGGATGCGTTGGTGGAGGAGATTGCTGCGCTTGATTTACGTGGGTGTGCGGGTTTCTTTGTCGATGGGCGGTATGTTTGGAACGGCAAAATGCTGCGCTATGGTTTGCGGAATTCGAAATTGTGTTTGATGGATCGGGGGCGCATGGAGTTTCCGGTTGTTGATGATTTGGGATTGGATGGTATGGGGGAGATTGAGGGGCATTATCAGCCGGTGTTGAAGGATGGTGTTTGTGCGCGGATCGGGAGGTTGCGGGAATATTTGGTGCATGATGCGGGGGCGCATTGGGAGGCGCGGCATCTGCGGTATGCGGATTGGGAGGCGGGGATGGATGCGCGAGGTGCTTGGCCGCATGATCCGGTGCTTTGGCGACGGGTGTTGAAGGGGGTGTTTAAGCGGATACCGTTTCGGGATGTTGCAGCATTTTTGCATTGTTATGTGCTGAAACTCGGGTTTTTGGATGGTGCGGCGGGGTTTGATTTTGCGCGTAGTCGGGGGCGGTATTATTCTATGATCCGTGCCGCTTCAAAAGCCAATAGAGCGCGGGGGCGTGACGGCGTAGGGCGAGGTTGAGGCTTTGCGCGGCTGTTATGGCGTGGTTTTGCCAGTGTGGGCAGAGGTTTAGGGATTTTCGGATTAGGAATTGTTCGTGGCGGCCTAGGGCGGCGTTTATCTGTGATGTGCCGCCGGGTTCGAAGATGCATAGGGGTTTTGGGATATAGGTGGTGTTTTTGTTTTGCTGCAAGAAACGCGCGGTAAAATCATAGTCGCTGGCTATTTTGTAGGATTCGTTGTAGCGGAGGTTGGCGATTTTGTTGCGGGTGTAGAGCATGGATTGGTGGTGGGTGAACATGCCGTATTTTATGGATGTGTGTGGCTTTGCGGGTTTTTGATGTGTGCCTTCGAATGCATCGCCGTAGATGAAGTCGGGAGCGGGTTTTGTTGCGGTTTTGATGGTTTTTAGGGTATCGGGGGCTACGAGGGTGTCGCCGGCGTTTAAAAACAGGAGATATTTGCCTTTGCTGCGCTCTATCGCGCGGTTCATGGCGTTGTAGATGCCAGTGTCGGGGGCGGATTCGATGATGGCGGGTGTGTTTTTCAGGGTGCGGAGGCTGTCGTCGGTGGAGGCGCCGTCCTGGATTAGCCATTCGAAGTCTGTGCAGCTTTGCCCGAGGATCGAATCGCGGGTTTTTATGAGGCCGGCGGCGTTGTTGCGTGTGACGGTTATAATCGAGAATAGCATATTTTAAGACAATCTTAACTTTTGAGGCCTATGGTATAGGAGTAAAAATCGCCTGTAAAAGGCAAAAGTTAAGGGTGTTTGTACGTGGCCGATATTGATCTTGATGATCCGAAAGTCCAAGAAGATGTTCAGCAGGGAATGGATTTCCTGAACTTTGCCCGTGGGATAATTCTTCAGGGTGAGGCGGCCTTTATGCAGGCGCAGTTCGATACGCTTCGTGAGGCGCATAAGGATGCAGGAGATGAGGCAGCCATTCGGGCGGCGATGGCGGCCGATGTGATTGGTGATTTGCGGAAAATTGCCGGTATTGCCCCGTTGAACGCGGCGGCGGAGGCGAGCATTCGTAAGGAGATTACGGGTGCGGAGAATGCAGAAGCGTTTGGCAAGGCCATGGTGAAGGGTCGCAAGGCGCTTTTGGAGAATTTGAATAAGCCGAATGTGGATGAGCAAAATCCGGAATTTCCAGAGTTGAATCATGAGGCGCTGAATATATTGCGTGCCGGACCGATGGGGGAAATGCTTCAGAGATTCGGGGCGTTTCTCGGGTTTGAGGAAACTAGCCCGTATTTTGCGGAATATAATGCGGAGAAGGCGGATATTACGGCTAAGTTCGAGGGGCTTTTTGTCGATAAAGATGGTAAGGCGATTGTGCCATTTGAAGTGACTGAGAAAATTTTGACGGAATGGACGAGCGGTGAAGAGAAATTTGTAACGTTTCATGATGAAGCCGCCAAGGCGCACTTCAAGACAAGTATCGAGCAATATTATGAGCAGAATAAACATGATCCCGAGAAGGTTACGGCCAAAGAGATGGCGCTTTATGCCATGAGCTTGGCGGAGGGGCGGACAGATATTTTGATGTCGCATGAGGGGATGGCGCATCCGGAATTTGATGCAGTTCCGATTAAGCGGAATATAGATGGGAGCCCTGTTTTGGATGCGGATGGTCGGCCGATGATTTCCATGGAGACTTCGGCGGTGAGTACGCCCGAAGGGCGGGCCGCGTTTTATGAATATTTCGAGGCGAAGCAAATTCGTGATTATAACCGCAGCGTTCCTATCCATAATGCGGCGGCAGAGAAGCATAATGCGAAGGTGGAAGCGCAGCGCCATCATGCCACGGAAATGCCAATGGAGTTGAAGGAGGTTAGGGAGCTTGGGACGAAACCTCATGTTGAGCCTGTTGTGGACGAGGTTGTACTTGATGGTGGTGGTGGCAGTCATGAGATTGATGGTGGTGCGGGGAATGATGTGCTTTTGGATGCGGTTGCAGATCCAAAATCGGCGTTTGGTGCGGTTTATAATAGTGAAGGGGCTAGGGATATTGGACACATTATGTCGGCGGATCCTGCTGTTATGGTGACTACGCTAGACCCTGAAATTGCAAATAAAATTCAAGTTGCTACGTTAAGTGCTCAAGACCCTGAGCTTACATCTGATGTTAAGGTTCAGACAAACGACCCTGTGATTGCCAAGGTGATGGGTAGTATGGCGGAGTTGCGTTTGGACAATGCGATGTCTTAGATTATTTCTTCTTCGTTACTTTCTTCTTTCTCACCGCTTTTTTCTCTTCTTTAAACGCTAATAGGGTTTCGACGGCTTGGTTGGAGGCGTCGGTGAAGGGTTGGAAGATTAGGTTTGTGCCGCGTTTTTTAAAGCGTTTTGTGTCTTCGTCATCGTGGCAGGCAATGGCGATTTTTCCTTTGTATTCGGTGTCTTTTAGCCCTTGGATAATCATCTCGCGCGGGTCTTCGAGGAGGATTCCGCTTGTGTGTTGAGGTAGGGCGGAGATGATCCATTTTGCCTTTTTCAGCGGGAGTTTGTGGAGGAATTCGGCGTCATTGGCATCACCGTAAATGACGTTGAGGCCGCGACGTTTGCAGCGGCGGACTTGTTCGGGGTTGAAATCGACGGCGAGGATGGTTTTGCCGTTTGCTTTTAGGCTTTCGGCCATGGATTGAC
>JBOEFZ010000002.1:0-71295 GCA_050633165.1 Alphaproteobacteria bacterium
TCAAAATCGGTAATATCCGCACCAAAATTCAACGTTACAACATCACTGCCAATCGCATGATCAATTGGGCCATTCAATGTGAACGCATAATCACCCGTAAGCGCATCAATTGTCACAGTAAAGATATTCGTCGCACCACCATTGGTCGTACCTTCATACCCATCCGCCGTTTGCGTAATCGTAACAGCATCACCGCCCGATGTAAGCACGGTCACACCATTCACAGATGTCACACCATTGGGCGTAATTGAACCATCACCATCCGACCCGAAATCAGGGTTCAGATTACCGTTCACAACATCAACAATATTTTCTTCGGAAACCGCACCACTATCATCGGCAATAGTAGGCGCATCATCGACGACATTAATCTGGATCGTCGTAAAGGATTGATCACCATCATCATCGGTTGCCACAACATCGAAATTCAACGTCGCAATATCGTCCGGATTAGCCCCGTCGGCATGATCAAGCGGCAAGTATTGCGTAAATGTATACGCCCCAGTAGACGGATTAATCACAAGATCAAAAACCGTATCCACGCCACCATTAATAGTCCCGACATAACCATTACCCGTGGCCGTTACCGTGATCGCATTACCATTGGAAGACAAAGCGCCACCCGTCAACGAACCAGACGCAGAGAATGTCCCTTCCGGTGTAATTGTGCCTGGGCCATCATTCCCGAAATCAGCAACAACCGTGCCGCTCACACTATGCGGACCAAGATTTGTCTCGTCCAAAGACAATGGATCAGGACTCAACACTTCCGGCTGATCATCAGGAATAGGAAGCTGGTTTGTCTGCACCTGCGGCAAGCTAAACGAAAGCGCCGTCGGATCAATCGGACCAACATCCGCTAAAGGCACAACACCTTGGGCGTCAAAACTACTTTGGAAACCGAAACCACTATTACCCTGCGAACCAGCCGCACCCGTGACCTCACCCGCCGCTGGTTCAATCTGCGCAAGCTCTTCAGCCAAGACTTCTTCACCCGCCGCCGCTTCAATCGCATTAAGATCTTCCGCGCTCGGATCCTGCGCTTCATTCAAAACAAGCTCTTGCGCTTCTGCAACCGCTTCACGCACATCACCCTGCGGCTCTTCCAATTCAGAATCCGCCGGCACAGTATCAACAACGCCTTCAAAAGACACAAATTCAGAACCATCTAAAATCTGGCTAAACGCAACGGTCGCCGGCAAATCGCTCGTCGTTGCCTCACCAAAGTTACGCAATGTAATCGTGCTGCCATCTTCAAAGGAGAGAACAAGATCGCCGCCCTGCTGCGTAAAGTTTTGAACATCACCTTCCTCGAAGGTAAAGAAATATTTCTGACCCGGCAAAACAAGAACATCCAATGCCTCACCCGCGCCTGGCTTACCAATCTCAATCGGAACAAACCCTGCCTCTGCAAGCTCACCATTCGGCAACACACAAGGACCTAGACCGGACGCCGCATCTTGGGACGAAACAGTGCTCACTACATCCTCTACATTGGTTGCACCAGAAGTGTTTTGATTGGATTCTGCCATTATACTCTCTCCATTAATGACGTCCGATATTCAAGCACCGGACCGCATAGCTTTTTTAAGATATGCCAATAGTTTTAACAAACCATTAAGCCATTGTCAATGATTATGTTAATAAAACGTTAACGTCTTAACGCTCTAAAAACCAACATACCTCTCGCATTAGGCCACTCTTAAAGAACTTTCGACAAAATGGAAAGGAATATTTCATAAAACATTATAAAAATTAGAGATACTCATCCCCAAAAGTACCTCACCAACACACACTAAAGGATTAAATATTAACTTTACTTGAATAAACGAACACTCTAATATCGCTAAGTTTTATACCTACAACTATACATAATAGGCAAGCCACATGGGCTTTAACTTTAAAGAACTGAGCATACTGATCGTCGAAGACACAGAACCCATGCGCAAATTAGTGCGAGCAGTACTCAGCACACTGGGCATCGGTAAAATCTACACCGCCCCCAATGGTGAGATCGGCTATCAACGTTTTTGCGAAACAAAACCGGATATTGTGATTACCGATTGGCATATGCAACCAACGAACGGCATAGAACTCGCACAAAAAATCCGCAAAGATATTCACTCCCCCCGCAAACAAACCCCCGTCATTATGATGACAGGCTACAGCGCCCTTCCCCGCATTGCCCATGCCCGCGATGCCGGCGTCACAGAGTTCATGGTAAAGCCCTTCTCCGCCAATGATCTGGCGCGGCGCATTGCCTATGCGATCAATAAACCCCGCGATTTCATCGAAACAAGCGATTATTTCGGCCCCGACCGCCGCCGTCGGGCACTCCCGAACTACACCGGCGCAGAGAAAAGACAACAAGAAACTGACGGCACCTTCACAGTCGGCGGGTAGCTATACATAAGAACAGTATAATTAAACATAAAAATATGCGAGAATAAGCAGATCAGTAACCACTAAATTTTGAGTAAATAAAAAAATGCGTACACAACCAGCCTTAAAACCCAAAAAATACATTGCTGATAAATCCTTACAATTACGAATCGGCACTGGCCCTCTTAATGAGGAAACCATCAAGAAATGCCAAGACGTCATGGATAACAACGAGCTAGACTTCACCGAAGACGCGCTAGGCTTCTTAAACGATGTCAAAACCGCCATTGAAACCCTCAAACAACAAGGCAGCGACAAAAAGACCGCCATCGCCAACATGACCGCCGCCATCATGCAACTAAAAGCCAACGGCGCTCTTTTCGGCTACCCGCTCCTCGGCGACATGGCCAACATCACCCTCAGCTTTTTAGAGTCCATCCAAGAGATCGACAACGACGCCATCGAAATCACCCAAGCCAACTACAAAACCCTCCACGCCATCATCATCAAAAAACTAAAAGGTGACGGCGGTGATTTCGGCCGCACCATGAAAGAAGAACTCCAAAAAGCCTGCAACCGCTACTTCACAAAGCATTAAGCCACGAAAAAAGGCCGCTCCCAACGAAACGGCCTTTCTAATCATTGTCTACCCAAATTTATTCAGGCGTAAATTCTAAACCTGTGATACCGCGAGCAGGCAACTCTCCGGTTTCACAAAATTTATCCATAGCCTCGGAAACCTTAACTTCATCAAGCTTAACACGCCCCACAGATTCAAGCCTTGTGATAGTCTTACCAGTTTCAGGATCTTTCTCGGCAAAATTAATCTGATCGCGACGCGGCAAAGCCTGCATAATCGCTGCAAATTGTTCAGTTCTACACAACGCCGTCTCAATATGCATCTCAACACCTGTTTCCGCAGATAAATCAGCGTGCGTTGGCACAACACCATCTTTACAAAATGCATTCATAGCATCAATTGCAAAATCTGCGTCCATAACTTGCTGAGAACGGAAAATCGGCGTTTCTCCTTTTGCAAGACCTTCAGCATTCGCATAAAGAGCAAATTCATCACGACCTCTCCCTGCTCTATCAACAAAAACCGCAGCCTTTGTTCTATCACTATTAATACATCTTTCGGTACCCGCTTGTGCATCTGAAGCACTTAAGCCAATCGCCGCAACAGCAGCCAAACCGGTTGAAGCAATCCCTGAAAATAAAGTATTTAATCCGTTACGCATAATTTAATTCCTTTTACGATTTTTACACAAACGGTAATAACCACACTAAAAAAATATGTCAATAAAAAAGGCCGCTCCCAAAGAAGCGGCCTTCTTCTTAATAGCAATAAAACCCAACCCTAGAAATGCAGACGCATCGCGGATTGAATTTGGCTTTGGCCTTTGATCTTCTCGAACAAATCATCACTAACGGGTGCATCAAGGGCAACGAGGCAAATCGCGCCGCTCGCTTCATCCTGGCGACCAAGACGGAAATCGGCAACGTTAAGCCCTTCCTCGCCAAGCAAATTCCCAAGCTCACCAATCATACCCGGCTTATCATCATTGCGGATAAAGATCATGTTCGGCTTAAGCGCAACTTCGATCGGCACACCTTCGATATTCACGATACGTGGCTCTTGCCCCGTGAACAATGTTCCGGTGACATTCCGCACGCGCTCGCTCGTTGTCACAATCACATTAATCATGCTGCGCCAGTTTTTGGAATCATCATTATAGCTCTGCTTGATCTCAATCCCGCGACTTTCGGCGATTTGCTTCGCATTCACCATATTCACACTCTCGATTTGCGAACCAAGTAAGGTCGCAAGCAAGGTCGATGTAATCGGATCGGTATTCGCATCCGTAATCGTCCCTGCATATTCGATCTCGATCTTCTCGATCACATGCTCGGTAATCTGCCCCGCAAAACTGCCAAGCTGCTCGGCAAGCTTAAGATAAGGCTTCAACTTCGGCGCATCTTCCGCAGAGATAGACGGCATATTGAGCGCATTCGTCACGCCGCCATTCACAAGATACTCACTCATCTGCTCGGCAACCTGAAGCGCGACATTCACCTGCGCCTCGCTCGTCGCCGCGCCAAGATGCGGTGTACACACAACATTCTCATGCCCAAACAAGATATTCTCTTTGGCTGGCTCAACCTCGAACACATCCAATGCCGCGCCCGCAACCTTACCGCTATCCAGCGCAACCTTAAGATCAGCCTCGTTAATAATACCGCCACGCGCACAGTTAATAATGCGCACACCGTCTTTCATCTTGGCAATCGTCTCTTTGCGGATGAGGTTCGCGGTATGCTCATTCTTCGGCACGTGAATGGTGATGAAGTCGGCGCGTTCAAACAATTCATCAAGCTCAACCTTCTGCACGCCCAAATCGGCGGCACGTTCCTCGGTCAAGAACGGGTCAAAGGCAATAACATTCATGGACAAACCAACACCACGGCTCGCCGCAATCCCGCCAATATTCCCGCATCCAATCACGCCGAGCACTTTATTATAAAGCTCGACACCCATAAATTTCTTCTTCTCCCACTTACCCGCATGGGTCGATTCATTCGCCTGCGGAATTTGCCGCGCAAGGGCAAACATCATCGCAATCGCATGCTCCGCCGTAGTAATGGAATTCCCAAACGGCGTGTTCATCACAACAACACCATTCTCCGTCGCCTTGGCAACATCAACATTATCCACGCCAATTCCCGCGCGCCCAACAACCTTAAGCTTGCTGGCGGCTTCGAGAACCTCCGGCGTTACGGTTGTAGCAGAGCGGATCGCAAGACCGTCATATTGAGGGATAATTTCAAGCAATTCTTCCGCCGATGTTCCCGGCTTAAAATCAACTTCACAGCCGTTCTTTTCAAAAATTTCAACGGCCAAAGGGTCCAGCTTATCACTGATCAGTATCTTAGGTTTAGACATATATATACTCCTGATTTTGTCTTGTTCAAGAAAACAGGCTTGTAGAAGTAAACCCGCTATGGATATAAGTAAAGGGAATTATGAGCAACGAAGCACCCCCACCCGAATTATCCGACAAGCAACGCTGGCAAGCCCTCCTGCGTGGGCAAATCATCAGTGCCACAACGGTTAAATTCTCCCGCGGCGTCCAACTCGCCGATCAAAAGGCGCAAGCCCTCATCCTGCTCAACTCCATCCTCGTCCCGCTCGCGCTGAACTGGATTGAAAAACCGGAATTTCACTACCCCGCCATCATCTCGATCATCACCGCAATGTGCAGCATCCTCGCCGCCATCATCTGCATCTACCCCAAACGCAAAAAAGGCCGCCGCGAAAAAAACACCTTCAACTATTTGCACTTCAACGATATCGGCCACATGAAGCGCGATGAATTTATGAGTGAATTCATGCCAATCTTTAACGATGCCGGAAAGCTTGCCGAAACCGCCATCAAAGACCTCCACGATACCGCCAAAAATGCCATGATCCCGAAATTTTTCTGGCTCAAACTCGCCTATGCAACCTTCTTCATCGGCAACCTGATCGCCGTAATCTGGAGCGTATCAACCATCATCGGATCGGCCTAAGCATGCCAAAACCCTACGACGTTATTGTAATCGGCGCAGGCGCAGCAGGCCTAATGTGCGCCCTCACCGCTGGGCAGCGCGGGCGTAAAGTCTGGCTCATCGATCACGCCGCCAAAATCGGCGAAAAAATCCGTATCTCCGGCGGCGGGCGCTGCAACTTCACCAATATTGATGCAAAACCTACGGCCTACCTCTCCCAAAACCCGCATTTTTGCAAATCCGCACTGGCGCAATATACCCAAGATGATTTCATCCAAATGGTCAAACGCCACAACATCCCCTTTCACGAAAAAAAGCTAGGGCAGCTTTTTTGCGACAAAAACGCCCAAAACATCATCGATATGCTGATCAAAGAATGTGAGGACGCAGGCGTGCAGCTCGACACCGAAACGACAGTCCAAAGCGTGGAGCACAACGATTCCAGCTACACCATCAAAACCAATCGCGGCAGCGCCACTTGCGCCTCCCTCGTCATCGCCACCGGCGGCCTCTCCATCCCCAAAATCGGCGCGACCAAATTCGGCTATGACATCGCACGGCAATTCGGCCTGCCCCTCATCGAAACCCGCGCCGGCCTCGTCCCGCTACGCTTCCAATCCACCCTCCTCGAATTTTGCAGCGCGCTAAGCGGCCTATCACTCGACGCCACCGTCTCTTGCAACGGCACGGAATTCACCGAAAGCCTCCTCTTCACCCATCGCGGCCTCAGCGGCCCTGCAATCTTGCAAATCTCATCCTATTGGCGCGAAGGGCAAGCCATCACCATCAACCTCGCCCCCAATATCGATATCGCGGAATTTTTACGCACAAAGCGAGATACCAAACAAGACATCCAAACCGTACTTGCCGAACACATCCCCAAACGCCTCGCCGCCCAAATCTGCGAAACCCAAAACATCACCGGACGGATAGCCGAGCTTTCCAACACCAAAATCGAAACCCTTAGCAACGCCATCAACGCTTGGCAAATCAAACCCGCCGGCCACGAAGGATACCGCAAAGCCGAGGTCACATTAGGCGGCATCGACACCAACGCCCTCTCCTCCAAAACCATGGAATGCAAAACGCAAAGCCGCCTCTTCTTCATCGGCGAGGTCGTCGACGTCACCGGCTGGCTCGGCGGGTATAATTTCCAATGGGCATGGTCATCGGGATATGTCGCGGGCATGAATGCCTGATTATTACCTTTACAGAACACCGCAAACCTGTCATTGATGCGCTCCCTTAACAAAGCCGCCCCTAAATAATAAGAAGAAAAACCATGACGACTTTCCAAGATTTCGGCCTCTCCGCCGCACTAAACACCTCCTTGTCCAAAATGAAATACAAGGAACCCACCCCGATCCAAGAGCAAGCCATCCCACTCGCCCTCACCGGACGCGATATCCTTGGCTCGGCGCAAACCGGAACGGGCAAAACCGCCGCCTTCTCCATCCCGCTGGTCGAACATCTCATCAATGCGGAGGAATTCAACTGCGCCCTCATCCTCACCCCGACGCGCGAACTGGCGAAACAAGTCCTCGATGTCGTGCACGACCTCCTCGGCCCAAAAAGCGGCATCAACACCGCCTTCATCATCGGCGGCGACCCCTATCGTAAACAGCATCAGCAGCTCGATAAAAACCCGCGCATCATCGTCGGCACACCCGGACGCATCAACGACCACCTCGAAAAAGGCTCGATCGACCTCAGCCGCACCGATTTCCTCGTACTCGATGAAACCGACCGCATGCTCGATATGGGTTTCGGCGTGCAGCTTGACCGCATCGTCAAACATTTGCCCGCCCAACGCCAAACCCTCATGTTCTCCGCGACAATGCCCGACGGCATCGCCAAACTTTCCGCCAAATACCTCAATAACCCCGAGCGCGTATCGGTTGGTGAAACCAACACAATCGCCGTCAAAATCAAACAAGAAACCATTCATATCGAGCAAGCCGATAAATACCAAGAACTCCTCGTCCAGCTCGAAACCCGCGAAGGCACAATCATCGTCTTCGTCAAAACAAAATACAACGCCGAGAAAATGGCCAAAAAGCTCCGCGAAGCCGGACACACGGCGGGCGCGCTGCACGGCGATCTCCGCCAAGCCAAACGCGATAAGGTCATGCGCCAATACCGCGACAAAACCTTCCGCATCCTTGTCGCCACCGACATCGCCGCGCGCGGATTGGACGTCCCGCATATCGCCCATGTCATCAATTACGACCTCCCCCAAGTCGCCGAAGATTACATCCATCGCATGGGCCGCACCGCCAGAGCAGGCGCAGAAGGCGCAGCCATAAGCTTCATCTCCTCCAGCGAATCCCGCAAATGGCACGCCATCGAAATGCTGCTCGACCCCGAAGCCGCGATGCATAAATATTCAGAGCCCGAACGCCGCAAAAAAACAGGCCGCAAAAAACCATATCGCGGCCGTCCGGTTAAAGATAGCAGCGACCAACCACGCGGCACAAAGCCAAAGCGCAAAGCGCCCAATAACAACACCGCCGCCGCGACAACCGACACAGCAAAACCAAAAAAGAACAAGAAAGAAAGATACGTCTCAAAAGCCGAAAGAGCCGAACGCGGCGAAACCGCAAACCAAGACGCCCCCAAAAAGAAACACAAAACCAAACGCGACAAAAAATTCGCCCCGAAATTCGCAGGCACAGGCGACTCAATCGAAAGCCAATTTGTCAAAGACAGAAAACCAAAGAAAAAGAAGATAAATAAAAATAAAGGCAAACCAACAACCGGCGGCGCCTCTATCAAACCCGCAAAACGCAAAAAACCCAAAAAGAACGCAAAATAATCAACCATCACTTCGTTCCCCCCTGAGACGGGGGAGGGGAAGCAAAGGCATTGATTTTATTAAATATTTTATCAGTTCGTTCCAAAAGCAAATCTGTTTGGCACAAATCCTTATAGGCCTTGATAAAATCCTGATTTGCGCACAACAACGCTTCAATAGACTTCGCATTAACCCCGTAAAGCCCATGCTTAAGGGCATTTTGCGAAGACACCGCCTTCCCCGCTTGGCTCTTAGGCCCCGTCGATTTCTCCCAAGGCCGATGCCGCCGGATCGCCTCCGCCTGCTTTCTCCGTCTCTCTTCGCTCCATCCTTTTGACATGGAGATATTATAGGATTATTTTCTTATTTTGGCAAGGGTTATTTGGGGGGGATCTTAACTTCGATGTTAGAAAAATCTGTTCTTGATAATAAGATATTCGATATATCCTCACCATCAATAAAAAACACCTCTTCAGCATAAGCAAGCGGCTCACCAAAATAACTCACATACTGATGATTGCTAGATACACGTTCCTTTGGTTTTTTATGCTCTACCACTTTGCCGCTTTTTTCATCAACAATCATCATTGAACGACTCACAATTCTAAGAGCAATATAATTTATCTTATTATCAGAAGCATAACTCAATTCAGCGAGTTCACCTTTATACATTATAAATGCATTGGCATGCTTAAGTTTAGTCATTACAGAACAAAGTATAACAGGCTTTTCACTACCAACAATCAAAGGATACAACGGGCCATGGAAAACAGGAATTTTAACAAACCCCTTCTCAATCAGCACAATTAACAGCCAACCCATTAAGAAAGAACAAAGTAGAGTAATTGCATAAAAACTAGAGGCGTGAAAAAAGAGAGCATAGTCAAAAGAAATAAGCCCCTGTTTAGTATAGTCATTTAAACGAGCAATCAAATCATTTTGAAACAAGAAATTTGCTATCACCATTGCAAAAGGAACAGCACCGATCAGAATTATACTGGTCAAAAGCAAAAGCTGTATATTCCGTTGGATGCCCGCACCGCTAGTCTTTAAATCATAGCGACAACCAAAAAGCATCCCCAAAGACATAGCGTATCCAGGAGCGATTGTAAGGAATATCAACAATGTTGAAAGAGCAAAATTCATAACAAAATTATGAATCCATTCAATTACTTAATCAACGTTAATTTAGGGTTAATACGTTTTGACCCTAGGCTACTTGGCGAGATTCCGCAATTATTGCAATTACATCATTAATATCGATGCGACCATCTTTAGACTTTTTTAAAGCCGTTTTAATTGATCTCTCAACTAAAACCATATCCCCCTTAGCATAAGTAAGAAGAATATCGATTGTATTATGACTTTTAATCTTACCCATTTAAATCTCCACATCTATTGAATCATTTTACATGACAGGTGTAAAGAATAACTTAAAAAATATGTAAAAATCTAAGCAGCTTCCGCGCTTGCCTGCTCCTTAGCCTTCGCCGCTTCATACGCCCATGCCAGCCACGGGCACAAGGCTTCGACATCATCCCCCTGCACCGTCGCGCCGCACCAAATGCGTAAGCCCGCAGGGGCATCGCGGTATCCGGCAATGTCATAGGCCGCGCCTTCTTCATCAAGGAGCTTACACATCGCCTTGATAAACGGTGTCTTGGCATCATCGGCCAACCCCTCGAACCACGGATCAACAATCTTCAAACACACGGATGTTGTGGAGCGAACGGCCTCATCCTCGGCCAAAAACTCTACCCAATCGGTTTTCGCAACCCAATTGGCGATGGCCTTATAATTCTCCTCCGCCCGCGCGATCGTCGTGCGCAAACCGCCAATATTAGACACCCAATTGAGCGCATCCAGACAATCAGCAACCGCAAGCATACTCGGCGTATTAATCGTCGCGCCACTGAAAATCCCGTCAATTAATTTACCTTTTTTAGTAAGGCGGAAAATCTTCGGCAAAGGGATCGCAGGGGTATAGCTCTCGAGCCGCTCCACCGCACGCGGGGAAAGAACAATCATCCCATGCGCCGCTTCACCGCCCAAAACCTTCTGCCAACTCCAAGTCGTAACATCCAACTTATCCCACGGCATGTCATAGGCAAATACCGCCGATGTAGCATCACAAAATGTCAGCCCCTCGCGATCCGCCGCAATCCAATCCCCATCCGGAACACGCACGCCCGATGTCGTCCCGTTCCACGCAAACACAACATCATTCGCGGGATCAGCCTTGCTCAAATCCGCAATCTCACCATATCCGGCCTCATACGCATTAACGTTATCAAGCTTCAATTGCTTTGTAATATCGGATAGCCAACCTGATGAGAAACTCTCCCACGCGAACACATCCACGCCGCGCGCGCCGAGCATGCTCCACATCGCCATCTCAAACGCACCGGTATCAGACGCCGGAACAATCCCGACTTTATAATCATCCGGAATACCCAAAATCTCGCGCTGCTTTTCAATCGCTTCTTTAAGCTGCGCCTTCAATGGCCCGGCACGGTGTGATCGCCCGAGCATGGACAGCGCCGCCACAGCCTCAAAATTCCATCCCGGACGCTTCGCGCATGGGCCAGAAGAGAAACAGGGATTTTTAGGTTTAACAGCGGGTTTATTCATGGCTTGAATTCCTTTAATTTGTAAGCCATACCAAATAGGGAAATTTGCTAGGCTTTGTCTAGTCCTTTTAAGAAAGAAAATGAACAATGACCGCGATTTTAACCTTTGTAGCCGCCAATCCCGACCAAACGCCCCTCACCGAAGCGCATTTCGAAGCCAAAGGCAGCGTAGAATGGATAGAAGACGCCAAAGCCGCCCGCGTGCAGATCGAAACCCCACTATCCCGCGAAGAAATCGCCGCCCTTCGCGATGACCTGAACACCGATAAAATCGACATCTTCCAACGCAGCGCGGATGCAAAGCCGATCAAGCTCCTCCTCGCCGATATGGATTCCACGATTGTCGCCGAAGAAACCTTGGACGAGCTCGCCGCCTTCGCCGGCCTAAAAAACCGCGTCGCCGAAATCACCGCCAAGGCCATGAATGGCGAGCTCGATTTCCACGGCGCAGTCCGCGAGCGCGTCTCCCTGCTCAAAGGCCTCTCCACCAACGCCCTCCAAGAAACATTAGCCGCCACCATCGTAAACCCCGGCGCGAAGGAACTCGTCGCCGCCATCAAAGCGCAGGGCGGAACCTGCGTCCTCGTCTCCGGCGGCTTCACCAACTTCACCGCCCCCATCGCCCAGCAAGTCGGCTTCGACCATAATCACGGCAATACATTGGGCATAGACGGCGATACTTTAAGCGGCGAGGTCATCCCCCCCATCCTCGACAAAACCGCCAAAGTAAAATTCCTCGATGAATATTGCACCAAACTCGGTATCGATGCCTCCCAAGCCATGACCATAGGCGACGGCGCCAACGACCTCCCCATGCTCCTAAAAGCGCAAAATGCCGGCGGCTTCGGCGTAGGATACCACGCAAAACCAAGCGTAGAAGCCGAACTCATCAACTCCATCCGGCATGGCGATCTGGCAGCGGCGATTTATGGGCTATAGTCATAACCCATAAACCCTTCCTTAACCCCCTATCCTTAAAATAGCGATGACGGTATAGTGATATCGTCAAAACTGCGTTCTCTTAATTTCTAACACCCGCACTCTCAAACGTGCGCACCATAAATCGCTCAGGTTTTTATCTGGACTAGGCATGAGCGACGCCGCGTATTTTGATACGCAAGGATGCGAATAACGACGTCCAGATGAAAAGATGAAGGATTTATATGTCAGAGCAGTGGCAATATCTTGTAACGGACGGTGAGCTGGAAGATCTTATCTCCGCGTACTGTAATGATTTCACACGTCTGGCAAAGGCGGGACGGTTCGGGCCGATTGCGGGACGGGATAAAGAGGTTGATGAAACCATCCTTATCCTCTTGCAAAAGGGGCGTAAAAACGCTGTGCTCCTTGCTCCTGCCGGGGTTGGTAAAACGGCGATGGTTGTTGCCCTTGCGCAAAAAATCGCGGATGAGGATGTGCCGGACTACCTCCTCGATGCCCGCGTGATCGAGATTGATATGGCGCGCATGGCCGCCGGAACAAATTCCCCCGCCGAATTCCAAGAACGCTTCATCCCCCTTTGTAAAGGAATTGCGGAGCGCTACCACAACGCAGAAAATTCGCGCTACCTCCTCTTCATCGATGAAATCCACCAAATCATGCCGACCTGTAAGGGAAGTTCTTATGCCGGCCTGTCCGATGTGATGAAACCCTACCTCACGGCGGGGGATCTGATGGTGATCGGCGCAACAACGCTCGACGAATTCCGCATGTATGTCGCCGAAGACCCCGCGCTCGATCGGCGTTTCCAAAAAGTTTTCTTGAATGTCCCCAACACCGAAGAAACCTACACAATTCTAAAGGCCGTCCTCGGCGGACACGAAAAACATCACGGCATTACGGTATCCAATTTCTGCCTCATGCTCATCGTCTATCTCACGAACGAACATATGCGCAAACGCAACCAACCCGATAAATCCATCATCACCCTCGATTCCGCCATGGCCTATCATGTCAAAACACATGGGCAAGGCGGGGAGCTATCAATGGATTCCATCTACTACATGACGGGACGCGAAACCGGCCTCAATAAACAAGCCCTCCACGACGAAAAACTCGTCCAACGCATCCGCAAACATGTGCAGGAGATTGAAGGCCTGGGGCATACTTACGCGATTTAGAGGAAATCACCATGGAAGATAAACTAAAAAATATTACACGGCTAGAAGTCATTGATGAAACAGGCCGTGCCTATACTAAACACCGGATTGACGAGCTTACACTTTCATTTCAGGATGAAGATAAAACGTTAAAAATTTTCATTACACCCAATCCTAATCTAGTACAATAATCAAAACAAAATCACTTCACCGCGCCATAAACCTTAAATCCTTGCCCTTCATGCAGCTTGTCGCATGAGGTGAATTTTTGCTGCAGCATATGCTCATACGGCAGATGCGCGTTGGCGACCATGAACAGCCGCCCGCCGGTTTTAAGCGCAGCATGCGCGGTTTCGATGAAGGCCAATCCGATCGCCGTATCGGCGGCTTTATCCTGATGGAAGGGCGGATTCATAATGATGAAATCGAGCGGGGGAAGGGATTGGGACTTGGTAAGGTCACTCCACAAAAATTCCACCCTTCCATCGTCACCCCCGACTTGATCGGGGATCTGTTCCTTATCGGTACGAGATCCCCGCTTTCGCGGGAATGACGATTTTATTAAATTTTGCTCCGCACACGCAATCGCCCGCGCATCGGCATCAATGGCATAAAGCCGCTCCACCCCCGCGCAATGCTGCACCACATGCCGCGAAAGATAGCCATAGCCACAGCCAAAATCCGCACCCTTACCGCGCAAATCATCCGGCACATGCTGCACCAGTAATTCCGAGCCTTTATCAATCTTGCTCCACCCGAACACCCCCGGCTGCGATACATATTCACCGCCCAAAACATCCTGCACCCCACCCGCCAAAAGCGCAGCATTTATCGCCGCCGCATCAAAACCGCCCTTAACGCCATAAACTGCTTTAGCCTTGTGTTTTGACAAAGGCTCAAAATCATCAACACCCATTTTTTGCAGCATTTTATGAAGAGATTTCCCGCCCGCATCATTCGCCGCCGCGACATAAAATCGCCCACCCTTTTTCAAGTGCGAAAAGCCACGCGCAAAAACATACGCCGCCTCAACCCGATTTTTCGGCGCGAGCATAAGAAGCGTGTCAAACTCACCTTCCACATCTTCCACACACGAAACAGCCCCCGTAAATTCCGCAACAAACGGCGCAAACCATTGCACCGCCGTTACATCACGCGGCACATCCGCATGCCCAGTCGCATTCAAGCGCGCATTCACAAATAAACACGCACCCGCCGCAGCATTTTCATCCTGCGCCAACGCCAACATCAATGTCTGTAAAGCATTATTCACGCTAGGAACTTACTGTCCCGCGCCCGCCGCTGCAACAGGCTTATTATTATCCTGCAATTTTTGTACAAGCGGGCCTAAGATCGTCATATTCGTCCGCGATTCCGCCTGTAAATGGCGCTGCACCTCTTTAAAACGCGTAATCAGCACACCATCGGCATGGGCAAACTCCCCGCCTCGTGCCAATAATTCCTTCGATGCCTTTTGATAGAGCAACGCATAAGATTGCTTCGTCCCCGTTGCCTGCAAAAACTCTGTCTCCCATCCCATCGCAACGGCGTTACTCTCGCCTTCGCATGCTTTGATAATCTCCTCGGACAATAAGATCATCTTGCGCAAACATTCATTAATATCTTCGGGAAGGACAGGGGCTTTATCACTCATTTACACAACTCTCTTTATTGAAATTTTAACGCAAGAAATCCGTCAGATTAAGGCGCAGCAAATCAGATGTCACAGAATAAGAGGCCTGAAGCTGCGCATCCAGCTCCGCAATCTTAACCGTTACCGCCGCTAAATCGACCGCCGTTAAATCCGTAATCAAATTATCGATTAAATTCAACTGCTCGACATGCTCGTCAATCACGCGGTTCATCGCGCTGGAATCTTGCGAGGTTTGTGCCTGAAGCACCGCCAGATCATCAATCGCGGATAGTAATAAAGCATGCGCCTCTTCCTGCGTTGCCTGATCCCCCGGCGTGGTCATGACAAGATCAAAAACCCGCAAAAGCTCTTCAAACACGGCATTATCCGCCGTCACGCCGTAATCCACGGTAAAGCCTTCGGACGCCTCGACAGAATGAATAAAATCGTTCCCCTGATAATAAGTCACATCGGCAACAGACGGGGTCACCGCCCCGCCATACCCGACCGCATTAATATCAACCGGCGCAACATTTGTGGCAGAGCCGGAGAACAAATACCGCCCCTGAAACTCACGGTTCAACGAGGAAACAATAGAATCGCGACTGGTCTGCGCCTGCTGCGCAATCTCCGTATCGCTCACACTACCCGATAGTGCAGCATTCAAATCGGAAACAAAATTCTGCGCCTCGGATAACATACTGCTCATCGCATCATACATCGCCTCGCTGCGATTGAGCGCCATTTGCGCATTCTCGCTATGGATCGAGATACGCTGATACTCGCTCTCAAGGCTCATAATCTGGCGCGTATCACTGGCGATACCTTCTAAACTGGACGATTTTAAACCGGAAGCAAGCTGCGTCTGCCCTTGCGCATATTCGGCCTCAAGACGTAAATTATGGCTCACAAGTCGCGAGGTTTGTGAAAAACTGGCAATGCGATCAACCATATCTCGTAACTCCTTTATTTCTTAACACCATAACACATTTATCAAACGACACCTATCGCACAGCATTCAGCAAATCTTGGAACAATTCTTGTATCGTCCCGATCATCGTCGCTGCGGCTTCATATTTTGCCTCTAAACTAACAATATGTGTCATTTCCTCATCAATATTAACGCCCGTTAAATTCTGTATCTCAAGCTGCGTTTGCTCGGCTAGCAACGCCGCTGTTTCCGCCCGATCGGTGGCAATCGCGGCCTGCGTCGCGACAAAGCTCAAAATATTATCCGCATAGGTATCAAGCGACACACTCTGTGCCGCAAACCCGCCCGCCGCAGCAAAAGAAACCGGATTGGTCAGCCCTTCATTCAATTCCTTGGCCAATGACCCATCCCCGACAAAAATCCCTGTATCGCCCGCCAGCAAAGCAACATCATCGGATAAACGTGCGGTGGCAAGATAAACACTATTCTCGGATAAATAATCACTCACCGTAATATTCGACGCACCATTATCCGTTTCGAACATATTATTAAGCCCGAAAAACGCAGCAAAACTCGCCCCGCCAATATCACTATCCATCTGGTTCATGGAAATGCCCTGATCGGCATTATCCGCCGTAATCACCAACGCACCATTCGCATCGAGAGAAGCCGTCAAATCTGCGCCCAAAACCGCATTAATATCCGTCACCAAGTCCCCGATCGTGGCATAGCTCGTCAAATCAAAATCATTATAGCTAATTACCGCAGCATTTTGATCGGTGACCGCAATCCGTACATTCCCCGTTGCCGCCAAAGGATCAGCCACCGTTAACCCTTGCGTCTCTCCGATCATTTCCGGACGCGATGGGATAGATGCCCCTTGGCTCAAGAGCGTATTCATCTCGCTCGCCAATTGATTAGCGAAATTATCAAGCTTGGCTTGCTCATCCACAAACACACTATCACGCAGCTCAATCAAACCGCCGAGCTTACCATCGGCAAGGGAAGTCGTAACATCCGCCCCGCCAATCGTAATATTATCAAATCCGCCCGGATACAAAACGCCACTATCGATAACATTCGCCGGTGTATAATCCAGCGGTGTAATTTGTGAACTCAACACCGAGCGATCACCGATATAAATATTCATCCGGTTATTGCTATCAATAAAAAATTCCACATCCACCAATGCTGCAATTTTCTCAAGCTCAACCCGCCGCTCATCTTCAAAATCCGCAACATTCGTACCCCGCGACGCCGATGTTTGAATTTCAACATTAAGATAGGAAATTTTTTCCAAGGATTCATTAATCGAAATAACCGCACTGCCGATCTCTTGATCTGCCTGCAACCGCGCCGCTTGTATCTGCGTCGAAAGCGCGCGCAAATCATCCGCCAATCGCTCCGCCGCATCAACGACCTGAGACTTCAACGCCGCGTCCTCCGGCGTTACTGAAAGTTGATCAAGCGCCGTCGTCAAATCATCCAGAGCATCATTAAGTGTACTTTGACCGCCAACATTCCCCAAACGCTCGACATAGCTGGATAAATAATCCGACTTCACACCTGCCTTCGCCGCATTGGTCAAATCTTCAATCACTTGCTCGAACAAATAAGGATCAAGCTGCACACTTTGTACCACACCATTAATCGGCGCCGTTACATTCCCGACAGTCGTGTAATTCGAGCTATATTGCTTGCGCGTATAACCCGCCTTATCCGCATTGGTAACATTTTGCGTGGATACGGCGATCTTCGCTTCGGTATCGCGGATACCCTGAAATGAAGTATAAAGGCCGGAAATTAATGACATTGCTCAATCCTTTCCTGCCCTGAAAGCGCCGCCTGAACGCGCCCCATCGCATGAAGCTGCAGGCTTGTATTCACCCGCAAAATACTCTGCAGACGTTCTAACCGCGTAATGAAATAGCGTTGCAATGTTGCATTCAAAGGCGCCTTGGCCTTCAACAATTCAAACAACGCATCCGCATGATCCTCGAAATCCTCAAGCAACGCCGCCTTACGCGCCGATAACCCGACATCTACCAAAATATCATCCGCAAAAAAGACATCATTTTCGTCTTCGGTAATCCGCGTAATGGCATCACACAGGGAATTAAAATAACGCGCCGTGCACATCAAATCATCAGATACCGGATTGGCGATTAAAATCTGATCCAAATCCATCGTTTTATCTCCCTTAATAGTAAAATTATTTTTTCTGACCTTTGAGGTAGGCAATACAGGCTTCGGAATTTTTCTGAACGCGCTGTATTTTTTGCAAACCATCCCGCATCTCGGATTTAAAGCCGGCGATATTCCCGTCAACATTTTGCAAAAGCTTCTGCAAAACCGCCTCTACATTCGCGCGGGTTGCATCATCCAGCATATCCATCTGACCGCTAAGCGCCTCTAAATGCGCCTCAAGATCGGGGAGAGCATAGATTTCCTCTACGCTTTTCCCCTTTATGATCTCAAGAAATTGCACTTTATCGCTCATTACGGCCTAACCTTAACGAACCGCTCCAAGAAGCGCATCAAACATCTCGTCAACCGTCGAGACAATCTGCGCCGCCGATGAATAGGCTTGTTGTGCAACAATCATCTTGTTGAACTCCTCGGCCTGATCAACGGTTGAAAGCTCAAGCGAGGTCGCGGCAACATTCCCCGCACTTCCCTCACCAGGCAAGCCAATCTTGATATTACCGGCGCGCTCATTCTCGTCATAAACCGTACCGCTAACATTATTAAGACCGGCAGGGTTAGGGAACGTCGCAAGTGGAATTTGATAAATCGGACGACGAACACCGTTATCGAACAACGCCGTAACCAATCCGGTATCATCGATCTCCGCGCCGCTAAGCTGCCCGAAACGCACACCATCCTGATCGGCGGTATAATTCTCAATGCCCGGGGAAGAAGCCGTCGAAGCAAACTGCGTATAGCCATCGAACAAATTCTGCGTCCCCATGTCGACTTCAAATGTCACATCATCGGCACCTGTCGTTAATGTCAAACCCGTCACACTCACATCAAAAGGCTGCGCGCCGGCTGCTGCTGTACCGCCTGTCCCGTCAAAAACGCCAGTACCACTATTCCAGTTACCGGTTTGAATGGTATTAATCGAACCGTCCCCGTTAAAAGTAACAATCTGCGCATTCTGCGTACCACCTGCGACCGTATCAATATCAACCGTTCCGGTTGCACCGGAACCCGCACCTAAATTCGTCTGATACGGATCAGCATATTCAATCGCCCATGTATTCACAGCCGTCTTGCGATAAGTTTGCTCAACCGTATGGCTAACCCCAAGCGCATCAAAAAACTCATAAGACGTCACAAATTCAGGGCCTGTCGGAAAGGCATAAACATCCGCATCCGATGGAAGCGTCCCGATAATATCAATCTCCGTTGTCGTACCGGCAGTACCGCTAATCGTTGCCAGATCGACCGGCTCAAGCGAGTTAAGATCCGTCGCATTCGCAAGCGTCACATTCCCGTCATCATCGGTACGCTGCGCGAGCAAGATCATCCCCTCGTTATTAACAAGCAAACCATCTTCATCGGTTCTAAAATCACCATTCCGCGTAAAGTTAAAGCTAGAGGCCTGCCCCTGCGCATCGCCCGCAACGATAAAAAAACCTTCACCGTTAATCGCTACATTCGTCGCAACACCTGTATTTTCAATCAAGCCAAGCTCTTCAAGATTTTGCGAAGTCGAGAACGTCACACCGCCCCCAACCTGATTAAGCGAAGAGGCAGCAGAAGAAGAGGTAATAAGAGATTCAAAAGCAATCGTCCGCTCTTTATACGCCGTGGTATCCGCATTCGCGATATTCTCCGACACGGCCGCGATCGCCGCTGATTGCGCTTTCAATCCTGATACAGATGCGTTTAATGCACTTCCTAAACTCATAATATTTCTCCTTTTTCTCTATTTATATGTTCAATTTCATTATGGGGTTGTAGTTGTAGTCGTCGCTGCCGCCAGCTCCGAAATCTTCAAAACATCATCAAAGCGATAAGACACACCGCCCGCCGTCAAATAATTATTATCGCCATCCGTCCAAACACCATCCACCTTGGCATACGCACTCACGCGTTGCTCCAAAACCTTGCCATCCGCATCCCGCGCCGCAATCACAATTTCCGCCGGAACACCATTGCTCAAACCATGTGTCGCCGCATCAAAACTCACATCATGCACCCCGAAACCGGTCGCACCATCTTCGGTGTGAATGATATCGCCATCCTCATTAAGAAACGTAAGATCAACCTCATCGGCATTCCCCAAAACCTCATAAGACCAACGCGCTTCACCACCTTGAACCGAGGCCGTATTGCTGGACACTTCAACCGTCTCGCCGACATAGCCCAGCATCGTATTATTCACATTCGACTTCAGATATTCATTCGTCTCCGTCAAATTCGCATTGGTATCAATCCCTTGCTCAAGGATAGAATAGCGCGTTAACTGCGCCGTATATTCATTCGTATCCATCGGGTCGAGCGGATTTTGATTCTCAAGCTGCGTTAAAAGCAGCAAAAGAAAATCGGTTTTTTGCTTCTGCGCATCCTCTCGCGCAATCTCGGCCGTCGATTTTGTTTCAATCTCCACCTGATTACTCGCCGCGAGGCTTTGTGTATTTAATGCTGAATAAATCGTCATTTTTATTTCCTTATGCCCTTACCACGGATGAGCACAGGAAAGTTGGGCGCAAAAAATAAAAGTTTTTTCAAAAAAGAATCAAAACAAAAAAACGCATATAAAGGTGCACATCTCCAAAAAGCTAAAAAACTTTTACGCTTCGTTAACCAAATATGTTATAAGATAAATGATGGAAAGGATTTCATCATTCGAAGTTTTTTTCTAAACACTTTACAAAGCCAAATTTAACATCGGTTTTATAAAGATCGGGACGATTGGAAACAAAAGTCTCACCCCCCCCCGACAGAAAGTCGGGAAACATATGCAACACGGTATTAGAAAAGGAGATCTACTATGCCTGTTATTTCAACAAACACTGCGGCGAATTCCGCCCTGGTAAACCTAAACCGCAACTCTGCGGCTCAAACCGACTTCTTAACACAACTTTCAAGTGGTTCACGGATCAACAGCTCTGCTGATGATGCTGCCGGTCTTGCTGTTGCTAGCCAACTTCAAGCCGACATTACATCACTTGAACAATCCTCAAGAAACGCTTCACAAGGTCAAGCTTTGCTACAGACCGCTGATGGTGCGCTTGCGCGTCAAGGTGACATTCTTCAAAGAATGAAATCATTGGCAACGCAGTACAATTCAGGGACAGTGGATGCACAATCCCGTGAATTCATTAATGCGGAATATGAAGAGCTCGTACGTCAGATCGATTTGATTTCCGACTCAACGCAGTTCAACGGTTCAACATTAATTGATGGTTCTTATAACCAGAACTTCATCGTGGGTATCGAAGCATCCGATAACGTAAACGTGAACCTAACAAGCCTTGATACAACTTCAACAGGCTTGAACCTAAGCGCAAATATCGCTTTATCAGACTACAATATCACAACGGCAAACGTTGCACGGACAGATGGCGAAGATGTAACAACATCAACAACCATCTCCCAATTAACGGGTGCGTCTGAAATTGCGGCCGGTACGCTTGTGTTTACCGCTGTAGACATTAACGGTGATGGTGACACCACTGATGGCGTTGATATTCCTGCACCAACATTAACCGCAATTGCCGGTACTGATACAATTCAGGATGTTTTGGATGAAATTAACGGTATCGTAAATGGCGATGGCGATCAGGTCTATGATGCACGTCTTCAAGACGGTCAAGTCATCGTTGATTTGGCCAATGGTGATATCATTGATCCAAATGGTGATGGTGTTGCAAACGCGGCATTAACACTTGCTGGTGGTGGTGTAATCACATCCACAATCAACAACTTCACAGCAAGCCAAACATTCGACGATCTTCGTGTAATTGACAACGCAATCGCTGAATTGTCCCAGGCACGCTCCACAATCGGTGCTTACACTTCCGCGCTTGAGCGTCAGGGTGAAAACATCGTGACACAGATTGAAAACCTCACAGCAGCTCAATCTTCAATCACTGATGTGGACATCGCCGAAGCGCAAACAAACTTCACAAATGCGCAGGTTCTAACAGAAGCAGCAACAGCCGCTCTTTCACAGGCCAACGACATGAAGACATCACTTCTCCAGCTTTTGAGCTAATCCTTAAAACTGGCAGAATGTTTGCATAGCATTTATAAGAAGGGCGGGGCAAAGTCCCGCCCTCTTTACAAGAAGAGTAAAAAACCATGACTTCAGATATTAGCGTAGGAACAGCAGTAACGTCAGGAAGCCGTACGATTTTAAGCGGCACAATTTCCGGCCTTGATACAGCGTCACTCATCCAAAACGCCGTCGATTCCAATAACGCCAGCGCGGATCGCCTTGATGTGCGCATCAATGAAAACCAAACCGAAATCGACGCCTACCAAGAATTTTTCGGCCTTGCCAATAACGTGCAAACGGCTCTTAACACCCTTAAAAGCAGCACCAGCGTCGCCAGCGACAGCACGAGCGTCTTTGACCAACGCACCGCCAACCTCACCTCCACCGGCGCCGAAGCCACCGGATTGTTGGACATTTCCATTAATGAGGGCGCACCACAAGGCACGTATCAAATCGTCGTCAACCAAAAGGCAGAAGCCTTCTCCACATCCAGCACAAGCACAAGCGACAAAGATGCCGCCATGGGACTTGTCGGAAATTTCGACATAGGTCTTGACGGGTTCACCGCCACAACAATCGACATAACCGCAACAGATTCCCTTCAGGATCTTGCCGATGCAATCAACGCCGACACGGAAAATTCCGGTGTTTCCGCTTCTATTTTGCAAGTCAGCGAAACTGATTTTCAAATTATCATCACCGGAACACAAACCAACACCGCCATGAGCGTCACCACCAACAACGGTAACGTCCTGCAAAATATGGGTATCGTTGATGTTGGCGATGTTTTCGAAGTCGGACAAATCATTCAAAACGAACAAGAAGCACAAATCACCTTTGATGGCACACCCATCACCCGCGATGACAACACCTTTGATGACCTCATCACCGGCATCGAATTTGACATTCGCGCTTCCGACCCCGCCAGCACAATTACAATCGACGTCAATAACGACGTTGCCTCCGCCAAAACGGAAATCGAATCCTTTCTCGAATCCTTCAACGCTTTACGGGATTTCATCATCCAAAACCAACAGGTCAACACCGATGGTACAATTCCCGAAGAAGCCGTACTTTTTGGCGATAATCTACTCGGCACACTATCTAATTCAATATTCAACATCATCAACACCTTCCGCAGCAATAACGGCAATGTCACAACCTTTGCAGATCTCGGCATTGGCTTTGATGACAATAACCGCCTCATCCTTGAAAACCCTACAACACTCGATGATGCACTCCTCAACGATTTCACCGACATACAAAATTTCTTCCGTACCGAATTTACCATCGATGACTCCAACCTCGGCGTAATTGCCAATACAAGCACACAAGAAAGCATCGAACTCGAGCTCGACATCGTCATGAACCTTGACGGCTCAATTGCCTCCGCAAGCGGCGGCGGAACAGCCTTCATCATCAACGGAACAAGCATAACCGCACCCAGTGGCTCCATCTATGAAGGCATCACCTTCGCCTATGTCGGGGACAACGATGCCACAATCTCTATCTCGATGCAGGCCGGCATTGCCGACCGCCTCAACAATGCCATCGAAGGATATACAAACCCCACAACTGGCCTCATTCAAAATGAAATTGACACCATCACCTCAACCAATGAAGATCTAACCGAAGAAGCCGAGGAAATCCGCACACGCGGCGAAGAAATCCGCGAACGGGAAATTTCCCGCTATTCAGATCTCGAAGCCGCCCTCGCCCGCGCCGAAAGCTTGCGCCGCACACTCACCGCGCTTCTCGGCCTTGATAACGATAACTAAAGGAACTGATTAAAATGGTTGAACACCAAAACGCATCTAGCGCCTACCGCACCGCATACGAAACCAACATGAGCGGCATGGAAATCGTTGCCGAGCTATATAAAGGCATCATCAAAAACCTCGAAGAAGCCAAACGCCATTATAAGGCCGAAAAGCTGGACGAAATGTGCAATGTGAATGAGAAAACCAACAAAATCCTCATTGCCCTGCAATCGCATTTAAACATGGAAGAAGGCGGCGAAGCCTCGCAATTCCTCAATACATTTTACAATGGCATTTTCGCCAAACTCACCCGCATCCTGTCCAATGACGACGTGGTCGCGGCCTATGACGAGATTATCGAAAACGTCAAACCGGTCTACAAAATCTGGTGCGAACACGCCGCCAATCAGGCTAAGCCAGCCTCTTAATCAACAAATCCTCAGGCTGTTGTTAATACAAAGAAATGCGGCGAAAATGACGGTTTTCGAGAACCGGCGCGCAGCATACATTGAGTACGTAAGCACCGGAAGCGCAGACAACCGTTATTTGCAGCTCATTTATCAAAATTAACAACAGCCTGAAAAAACTGGCACTCCACTTGCAGTGTTAAAGCGCGAGAGGGCTACAAAAAACATAGCCGTTTGGAGTAGCCAAAAGTGATAAACAAAAAAACAATTATAAATCAAAGCGTTGAAAATGCTGCCATAACGCAGCAGCTCAAAGACTTCAGCACATCCGTCACCGACGAAGCCCTCATCACCCTCATCCTCGGCAAAGGCGATCGCAAGGCATATAATATCCTCGTCCAACGCTACCTCAAAAAAATCTGGCGGCTTGCTATGTCCGTCCTCAAAAACGAAGCCGAGGCCGAGGATGCGGTGCAGGACGTCTTCCTCTCCCTCATGAAATCTTTGGAGAAATTCGACCTGAATGGCGGGGCAAAATTTTCCACATGGATCTACCGCGTATCCTTAAACAAATGCATCGATTTAAAACGTAAACGCAAACCCATCGACACCGCCGCGCCGAGCGAGGATTTAGCGTGCGAAGAAAAATCTGCCTACCACAAAACATTGAACAACCAGCTTTCCAGCAAACTTAAAAATGTCATGCAAAGCCTCCCCGAAGGGCAAAAAGACGCGCTCAAACTCTATTATTTCGAAGAAAAATCGGTCAATGAGATTTGCGCGCAATTAAGCAAAAGCGAAGAAAGCATCCGCTCCCTCCTCAAACGCGGCAAAGCGGGCCTCAAGGAAAAGCTCGAAACCTCCCGCCAGACATGGATATAGCTTTAAAAACTGAGCACATTATGATAAGCGTAGCTCTATCATGATGAAAAATTTCCTTACAATTTCCGTCGCATCTCTCCTACTTTCCGCATGCTCCCTTGGTCCGGAATATGAACGCAGCAATTTCATCACAAACCCCGATGCGAAATACATACAGGCCGAAGGCCTCCTCACCGCCCCACAAACCCATTCCATCAGCACATGGTGGAGCCGAATTAACGACCCGCTGCTGAGCCAATATGTCGATCAACTCCTCCTCGATAACCTCGCGCTCCAAGCCTCCGCCGAACGCATCATACAAGCCCGCGAAACCCTAAACATAACAAACGGCGACTTCGCCCCCCAAATCAGCGGCACAGCCAGCGCAGGGCGCAGCTTCACCCCAAACGCCACAACAAATAACCGCAGCTACACCAATGCTTATAATTTGGGCGCAGATGTCTCATGGCAAATTGACCTCTTCGGCAAAATCCGTAAAAGCGCGGAGAATAACGAAGCCCAATTCCTCGCCACACAATATGACCGCGAAGCCCTAACCCACAGCCTCATCGCCGACCTCGTCAATCGCCGCGTTGCAGTCGCCGCCAATAAGCGCCGCTATACGCTTGCCAAAAAGAATGCAGAAAATCGGAAAACTACCCTTGATGTCGTACAACGCCGCTATGATCTGGGCGTAAAGGAAACGGGCGCAACTGACCTCTACCTCGCGCGTGAAAAATACACCACCACCCGCGCCGATGTCCCGCGTTTCGAACGTGCCATGCTTGACGAGGCCTATAATCTCGACACGCTCCTTGGTCAAACGCCGGGCAGCACACGTCCCGATCTCCATAATTTCACAATGCTGCCCGAGCCATTAGATATCACAACATGCCTCCCTGCCGATCTCCTCGATCGTCGCCCCGACCTCCTCGCCGCCGAGCTTCGTACCAAGGCCGCAAACGCCAATATCGGCGTTGCCATCGCTGACCTCTACCCCGCTCTTAACCTCACCGGAGGCCTTGGATTTACAGGCGATAGCGGCGCAAATTTCTTCTCCGCCGAACAACTCGCCGGATCAATCCTATCCTCCATCACAACACGCTTGTTTGAGGGGGGAAAGCTCCGCGCCAATATACGCTTGCGTGAATCCGAAGCCCGCGAGCAAGCCGCCATCTACGCCGAAAATATCCTCAACGCCTTCCGCGAAGTTGAAAGCGCCCTGCTCAATGATCATAATCTAAGCCAAGAATTAAAACAGCTTAAGGCCTCTGCCGAGGCACTGGCCAAGGCCGAAGAAATCGCGCAAGAACGCTACATCCTCGGCGTAATCAACCTCGACACCTTCCTTGATACGCAAAGCCGCCATTACACCGCGCAGCAAGCCCTCATCACCAAAGAGCAAGAACGCTGGGCCGCGCGCATCGCGCTCTACCTCGCCCTTGGCGGTGATTGGTTCAACGCCACCAATAATAGCTGCGAAACACAAACACCCCAAAATACCCCCGACGACATAACGGAAGAAACATGACCGATATACCTCCATCACAAACCCCCACCTCAAAAAGCAATATTATCATTGGTATAATACAGCTCGGCATTGTCATCGCCTTTATTGTCGCCTCTATTCTGATTTCAACGGCGCTCGGTAATAAAAAGATCCAAAACGGGCAACAAAATGTAACCACCGAACGCGCCCTCATCGTCAATACCGCCAATGTATTCCCGCGCAGCCACCGCATCACCTTCACCGCCAATGGCACGGTAAAGGCACGTGGTGAAGCGCAGGTCACCCCGCAAATTAACGGCAAAGTAATCAAAATAAGCGATAATTTTTTCGCTGGTGGTACGTTCGAAAAAGGCGAAACGCTATTTGAAATCGAACCCATTGATTTCCGCCTTCAAATCGACACTCTAAAGGCGCAAGTCGCACAGGCGCAAACTGTTCTTAACCAAGAAGAAGCGCAGCGCAGTGCCGCCCTCGCCGAATGGAAAATGTTTAACCCCAACAAACCACCTTCCGCGCTCGTCGCGCGCGAACCGCAAATTGCCGAAGCCCGCGCGGGGTTGCGTGCTGCCAAAGCTCAACTCCAAACCGCCCGTCTTGACCTCGCCCGCACAAAAGTCTCCATGCCCTTCGCCGGAAAAACCCTCTCCAGCACATTGGAAATCGGGCAATTCGTCACAGCAGGGCAAAGTTACGGCAGCGTATTCGACCCATCCGCATTAGAGGTTCAAACAACCCTCAATGACCAACAGCGCGCATGGCTACAAAGCGATGATACAGGCGCAATCACAATCACAACAGGGCAAGGCGAAAACGCCAAAACCTATAACGGAATTTTAAAACGTGACGCCGCAAATCTGGACACCCAAACCCGTTTCGCCAGCGTTACGATCGGATTTGAGGAAACGCCGACCAATATCCTGCCCGGAACATTTGTGAATATAAACATCACAGGACCGGCACAAAACGGCCTTACCGAAATCCCTGCCAATGCCGTTCAAAATGGCGGCGTAGTGTGGGAGGTGCTCGCCGATAACACGTTAAACGCCCTCACCCCTCAAATCGTTGTCACCCGTGAAAAAACAGTCTTGGTTAAGGGCATCACCGCCCCCAAAACCATCGTCACCGGAAAATTAAACGGCGCAACCACCGGCACAAAAGTCCGTTTCGATAGCGAGGCCAAATAAGACATGGCAACGCCCGACCCGTCAAAAGAATACGACGATAACGCCCTACAAAGCGGCCTTATCAATTGGTTCGCCCATAACCATGTCGCGGCGAATATCCTGATGATGCTCTTCCTCATCGGCGGGTTGCTCAGCATCAAAAACATGCGCACGGAAACCTTCCCTTCCATCGACCCGCGCCTTGTTACGATTAGCGTCGTTTATCCCGGTGCAACCCCCTATGAAATCGCCGATTCCATCACCAGCCGCGCCGAAGAAGCCGTCATCGGCATCGAAGGCGTAAAACGCATCACCGCCAAAGCCGCCGAAGGTTACGGCCTCATCAGCATAGAGCTCAAAGATTTCGCGAACGCTGATGATGTCTATAACGACGTTGAAACCGCCATCAACAGCCTCTCCGACTTCCCCCCCCAAGACGCCGAACGCGCACAAATCGTAAAGGCAAAATACACGCCCGCCGTTCTCAACCTCGCCCTTCATGGTGATGTGGATGAAAAAACCCTCAAATATTGGGCGGAGAACATCGAAAACGATTTGCGCCAGCTCCCCGGTGTTGCCCTCACCGAACTTTCCGGCATCCGCGATTACGAAATCTCCATCGAAATTTCCGAGCGCAATTTACAACAATACGGCCTCACCCTCGAAAATATCGGCAACGCCATCGCCGCCTTCTCCACCGATGTCCCCGCCGGAACCATCGAAAGCGCAGGGGGCGAAATTCTCCTCCGCGTACAAGAACGCCGCTACACCGAGGATGATTTTAAAAAGGTAATTCTGCGCACCCTCCCCGATGGGCGCAGCCTCACGCTCAAAGATATCGCAACCATTGATGACGGCTTCGAAGATTTTCACCTCATCAGCCGTTTTAACGGCGACCCCGCCGCCTTCATCAACGTTAAACGCAGCGAAAGCGACGATACCTTAAGCACCGCAAACACCGTAAAAGACTACCTCAAAACCGTGAGCCTCCCCGCCGGCCTTCAGGTTTCATTGCAATCAGATGAAACCGTCCCCTTGCGCGAGCGTATCAACCTTATGATGCGTAACTCCATCCTCGGCTTTATGCTGGTCTTCGTCATCTTGCTCCTCTTCCTCGACCTCAAACTCGCCTTTTGGACGAGCATCGCAATCCCCGTCTCCTTCCTCGGTGGCCTAATGATCATTAATTTTTTGGGCTACAGCATGAATATGATCACGCTTTTCGCCCTCATCGTCGTACTAGGGATTGTCGTTGATGATGCGATTGTCACGGGCGAAAGCATATTCGAGGCACAAAAGAAACGCCCCGGCGACCCCAACGCCACCCTCAAGGGCGTAAAAGCCGTCATCGCCCCCGTCACGGTCGGCGTAACAACCACCATGGCCGCCTTCGCCCCCCTTATCTTCAGCACAGGAACAATGGGGCAGATCATCGGCGTGATCCCCGTTGTTGTCATCCCCATTCTATTTATCTCATTGATGGAGGCTTATTTCATCCTCCCCGCGCACCTTTCAAACCCCACACGCTGGAATCGCGGCATCGTCGCCACCATCCGCAATGGCGTTGCCAAAGGCCTCGAATGGTTCATCGATAATATCGTCCTGCCTCTTGCTCGTTTCAGCATGCAATGGCGCTACGCCAGCGTCGCTTTCTTCCTTTGCTTTGCCTTCCTTACCATCGGCCTATTTAAATCCGGCGAAATGCGCTTCATCTTCTTCCCGCAAGTCGAAAGCGACGAAATCGCCATCGATATCACCATGCCCACGGGCACACCTTTTAATGTCACCCAAGACATGATGAATAACATCGAAGCCGAAGCCATCAAAATCCGTGAGCAACTAAAACAAAACAGCGGCACAGACGCCTTCGAAAGCACAGCCCTCACCATCGGCGCATCATCTCGTGAAGCAGGGCCAGGCAGCGCAGGCGGCAGTGAAAGCGCCCCGAATATCGGACAACTAAAAATCCGCCTCGTCTCCTCCGACCTGCGTGCAAATTCCGCTCAAGAAATCGAAACCATGATCCGCAAACGCATCGAAGATTTTGTTGGCTATGAGGAAATGAGCTTCCAAAGCTCCCTTGTCGGTAATGAAGCGGATATCGAGATCGAGCTTTCCCACTCCGATGAGGCGACCTTAAACACCGCCGCCGAAGACCTCAAATCCCGTATAAAAGCCATTAACGGCACCCAAGAAGTCGCCGATACGTTCGAGCTAGGCAAAACTGAATATGTCTTCGAACTCACACCCGAAGGCCTCGCCGCCGGCCTAACACCAATCGAACTCGGCCAACAACTCCGCCACGCCTATTTCGGGTTCGAGGCACAGCGCTTTCAACGTGGCCGCAATGAAATCATCGTCTATGTCCGCTATCCCAAAGAAGAGCGCGAAAACCCCGCCATGCTCGATAATACCCGTATCCGCCTAAACGATGGTTCCGAAGTTCCATTGCTAAGCGTAGCGAAAATCAAACAGCAGAACGGCTATTCCCAAATCAATTCCGTCAATGGTCACCGCGTCGTCAGCGTCACCAGCGATGTCGATTACGCCATCACCACCCCCAATGAAATCATCGCTGATCTTCGCGCAAATACCCTCCCCGACCTCGCTGCCCGCTACCAAGGGCTCTCCTACAGCTTTGAAGGGGAGAGCCGCGAGCAAGGCGAAGACCTCAAGAACTTAGGCAAGAACATGACCATCGCCCTGCTGCTCATCTACGTCCTCCTCGGCGCACAATTACGCAGCTACGTCCAACCTATCATCATCATGTCCGCCATCCCCTTTGGTATTGTCGGCGCGATCTGGGGGCATTATTTATTGGGGCATGATTTCACCTTCATCTCCCTCTTTGGCATCGTTGCCCTTTCCGGCGTTGTGGTGAATGATAGCGTTGTTTTGGTCGATTACTACAACCACCAAATCCGCAAAGCCGGCGGCGCGCCGTATCAAAGCATGCTCACCACCATCAAACGCCGCTTCCGCCCCATTTTGCTAACAACCCTAACCACCAGCCTCGGCCTCCTCCCCATGCTCATGGAAAAAAGCCTGCAAGCACAATTCCTCATCCCCATGGTGATTTCCTTGGCAACCGGCATCATCTTCGCCTCCATCGTTATTATGTTCTTAATCCCGAATTTGGTTCTGATTATCGAAGATTTCAAATCCATAAGCGCCAAAACCCGCCGCACCATCGGCAATTTAATACAAAATCAAAGATAAGCCGAAAAAGGACTTGATTTTAAAACCCCAATACCATTATAAAGCACTGTCTTTAAGGCAACTCTCTCGCGTCCCGTTCGTCTAGAGGCCTAGGACACCGCCCTTTCACGGCGGCAACACGGGTTCGAATCCCGTACGGGACGCCAGCTATTCAAATTATACAATCCAATATAATCTAAAATACACTAGGAAAACCAAGGCTCTTGATCTATTATATGTCGAAAGCGATCCGATGTTACCCGATGTAATCTTGCAAAAATGGTGGCTTATTTGGTGGCTTTTTATAATGGATAATCAAAAAGGCCACCAAAGTGAAGTTAAGCGATCAAATCTGCAAACATGCAAAAGCTGGCATAAACCCATTAAAACCCAATAAGGATTACACGGGGAAAACATATAAAATGTCGGATGGTGGCGGCCTTTATCTCGAAGTGACACCGAAAGGTAGCAAGCTATGGCGGCTAAAATACCGCTTTCTAAGACAACAAAAGAAGCTGTCTATTGGTATCTATCCTACAATCACTCTTGCAGATGCAAGAAATCATAGAGACGAAGCAAAGAGGATGCTTGCGAACGGCATTGATCCCGCTAGCGCAAAGCAAGAAGCAAAACAAGACGCTTTAAATGAAGCCGCTAATACTTTTGAAGTTATTGCACGAGAATGGCATGAGCTGAAAACACATGAGTGGTCAAAAGTTAATGCAGAAACCACCCTCAAAAGACTAGAAAAAGATGTTTTTCCTGTAATTGGAAAATACCCTATTAAATCAATTACTCATAAAATGCTCTTGGATATGGCGCAAACCGCTAAACAACGCGGCGCACATGAATTGGCGAAACGGCTCATTGGTATGTGTCGGCATATATATCAGCACGCTATCATCACAGGCCATGCAGAAAAAAATATCGCGGAGGATTTAAAGGGAATGATTAAGTCCGTTCCTGTGAAACACTATGCCGCTATTGAAGCTAAGGATATTCCTAAATTTATCCATGACCTTGAATCGCATAGACCCCGACTAAAAGAACAAACGTATTTAGCTGTTAAGTTCATGATGCTGACGTTTTTACGTACCAGTGAAATGATAGGCGCAGAATGGGATGAATTTGATTTTAAGGAAAAGATGTGGCTTGTACCCGCATCGCGGATGAAAATGAAAAAGGAGCATTTTGTTCCCTTATCCGATCAAGCCATAGACATTCTTAATCAATTTCGGAATTTGCACAATCATCCCAAATTTGTTTTTCCAAGCCGAAATAGCCATGACAATCATATGAGCAACAACACAATCCTTATGGCTTTGAAGCGCATGGGCTATCAAGGTGAAATGACAGGCCATGGTTTTCGTTCACTTGCTATGAGTACAATCATGGAAAGACTCGGCTATCGCAAAGAAGTACCAGATGCACAGCTTGCACATGCAAAAAAAGGCGATGTGGCAAGAGCATATCAACGCGCTGAATTTTTGTCTGATCGTATAAAAATGATGCAAGAATGGGCAGATTATTTGGATGAAGTTGGAGGGTATAGCACGGTAGTAGTTGGAAAATTTGGTAAAGTTTGATAACAAAAAGAATGTCAAAAAATACAGATGAAACCAATATCCTGTTAAAGGAAATATCAGACTCGTTGAAAACCGCGGAAGGCATTGCTCGAAAAAGCCAATTTCATAACTACTTGGAAAGTATGGGGTTTAAAGTTGGTGTTAAACCGTTACAAATTAAAAAGCCTTCTAAAAGTGCAGATACAATTAAACGCAACACACTTCTTAAAATGATTATTGGCATGGCTATTGGAGGATATGGTTATGATCCGACTAAAAATAGAAATACAACAGCAAGAGAAATACAGAGCGATTTAGCTTTGCAAGGTATTAATCTTGATGAAGACACTATCCGTAATTGGCTTAAAGAAGCTGCAAGTTTTTTACCAAACGACTCGAAAGAGTGAGGTAGTATTTCTACAAGATAACGGCTAACCAAATACCCACCAAGTAAGAAACGCCAGATAATAACGCAGTTACAAAAATTAGCCAGAATAGCCATCCTTCTTCCCGTGGCCATTCATCCTTTTCTAGCCTATCAATTAATTCAAGTGATCTAATATAGTTGAACAAATAGGTAAACATTATGCATGTCGTTCCTATCGCAAAAGGCCAAACTAAGATTTGACCATTGCTTAATGCGGCTAAACCAACACCAGCACCGTTCAAACCAAATAGCATCTTATTGGCATTTTCTGATGCGCTATGAGACATTTGAATTGCAAGGTCACGTAATTCCGTCTGCTGTTCTTCTGAAAGCTCACTAACTTTTATAGTGGATTTGGACTTTTGCTTTTTGTTAACTGCTGGCATGTCTTTTTCCTTTAAAACTTACAATTATTCAACAATCTAAACCGTATTCGGTTAAGCAAAAGCAGAATCGGCCTAAATTCATAATACATCTTATAGGGTTTCCTTGGTTTGAATAAAAGGAAAGGAAACCATAATGAATTTATCTATACTGCCCGAAACTGGATTTGTCCGCATTTCTACAATTCTAAAAGTTTTTCCCGTATCAAGGTCAACTTGGTGGGCTGGCGTTAAATCAGGTAAATATCCGAAACCTGTGAAACTAGGCGAAAAAATGACCGCATGGCGCGTAGAAGATATTCGCGCCCTTATATCCTCGTTCGATGCATAAATATAATGTCCAAGCGTTTATATCCTCACAACCGCATACGGTATTGGGATGTGTATGGCATTGATGATGTTTGTGCCGTTTTTAACATGCACCCTCAAACTGTCCGTAAATGGATTAAAAACGGTTTGAAAACCATAGATAACGGTAAACCATCTTTGATTTACGGTAATGACCTAATCGTATTTTTAAAAAAGAAAAACACCAAAAACAAATGTGAGACAGCTTTTCACGAGTTGTTTTGTTTGAAATGCCAAGATGCGCGGCCAATTTATCAAAACAAAATCGCAGTAACGCAGAAAACCCAAATCCTGAATGTGTGCGGTGTATGTCGAACCTGTAAGGCTAAAATGTATCAAAGCTATAAATTGAACGACTTTCCAAACTTACGAAAAATTTTTCAGGTGGTTGATGTTTTGGAATTATACGATTGTGAAGCTTCCAGCGATAAGACTCACATTCATGCAGATAAACACAAACAAGAAAATGAGTCTGATGAGTGGGTGCTATTTTGAAAAACAAAGATAAAAAAAGAGACAAATACAACCCGCAGAATGAGCGCATGAAATATAAATATCGTGTTCACTTACGCCGTGCATTAAAGCGTGATGATAAGACTATAACAGCGTTATTAAAGCATATTCGTGAGTATGAAATATTTATGGATTTTGCGGGGTTTGAAAAATTCAACGATCATGTTGCCGATAAGTATATCTCGCATTTAACTAATGGAAGATTATCTTTGTCATTCATCAATGACAATATCCGAGCATTGCGTAATTTTTTAGGTTGGTTAGAGCGGCAACGCGGCTACAAAAGCAAGCTTAATTACAATCACATTGATTACCTCAATTTGACGAATAATCAGCGCAACACAGCAAAGGCAAGCGAATACAAAAAAGCTTACAAGTTAGAACAAATCTTAGAAACTATCCGCGCCATGCCAGAAAAGACGGATAAAAATAAGCGAGATAAGGCAATGATAAGCTTACAAGCCTTGTGTGGATTGCGTATTGATGAATTAAGAGCGGTAAAGTTAAAAAGCATTATAGAGGAGGATGGGCAGTATTTCGTTTACGTTTCACCAAAGGATATGGGGGTGAAGTTTGCAAAAACACGCCATGCGTTCTTTTTGCCACTTCCCATAGACATTACAGATAATGTTATATCTTGGCGCGACTACCTTTTAAGGCTTGGCTTTACGCTTAACGATCCCTTGTTTCCAAAAATCAACAGTCGCTTTGCTACAAACAACTTATTTGAAACAAAGATTGTTCAAGAAGGGATAGCATCCAATACGACTATTCGCGATGTTTTCAAGAAAGCATTTACCAGCATGGGGTATGAATATTTACGTCCCCATTCATTTCGTCACACTTGGGCGCGATATGTTGAAAGACAAAGTCCCGCATTTTTAAATACGGTTCGTCAATGTTTAGGGCATGATAGCATTGACACTACACTTAACAGTTATGGTCAATCTTCATTGGCGGATCAACGTTATGCAATTACTCAAACAAAGACTGAATTTGATTGATTATTTTTCCCTACACCCTTGAATACTACTGCCATGCGTAACTTTATATATGCTGTCATTCTTAATACTGTAATCGACTAGAATCCCGATGTTTCCGTAAGTTTTTGATTGGATGCATTTCCCTTTTATTTGGAATTGGCTCGTTGGATAAAGTTCATGTGACCGCGTAGCAAAGTCTGCATCACTATGAGAATACCATTTTGATATAACGTTATTTATACTCATTTTATTAACGTCTAAGCCAAAGTCTGATGAGCGCATACAGTCTGTATCTTCGAAAGTCATAACTCCGATATTTTGCGTGTGTTTATCGAAGAAATATTTTTCGTCATCTAAGAATTCTTGATTATACCAACACTTTTGACCGCTATCATTTTGTATAACCCCCCTTTTTTGAGCTTTTTGTGACCCTGCCATAGCTACGCTTGTAAACATAAAACTAAAAAATAATATTTGGAAAACAGATTTCATAATTACGATCTCCTCGGTTGTATAAAATAAAACGACTCCAAATTTCTTTGGAGTCGAGGAGTTCGTAACCGCCAATGGACGGTGCAGCGTATTTCAGCTTTCACCGTGTTGTATTTCGCTGCCCCCTCGACAAACGAGAAAGCAACATCTTTGGTAACGGCCTGATGTTGATTAGGCCGCCATTGGGAGGTTACGACACCTCAACTTGCTAAGTCCGCAAGTACAAAGTTCATAGTGCGTGAAACTGTTTAAAAAGCAAGAAAAATGAAAATTTTGAAATATCTCACATCTAAGTAACTATTTTCTTGCATTATTGCCATAATTTATATATTTTCCGTAAAAATTATGGAGTTTGAGTATGCCTGACCAGAACCTTGCACAATTGTATGCGCAAAACATTGATTTATCTGGCAAAGATTTCGAACAATTAAGCGAACCACAAAAAGAAGCCGTAAGAGGTGTCGTTGATACTCTTGCGGATGGTCACATGCGCGTTTTAGTTGTTATGCCAACACAGACAGGTAAAACAGGCGTGTACCTCTATATCATTGATCAACTCCGTAAAAATGGCGTGCTTGATCAAGCATTAGCGATGACACCATATACGCACCTTGCCAAAGCTATTCTTGATGATGAAATACCCAAATTTGCTTCAACTATTCACGAGGATGGTGTCGCTCAAAAACTCAATCTACAAGAGGGCATGTGGGATACAGACTTGGCAGTAGCGGCATATGCTGGTGGTACGACCGCACTTTTAGACGATGAGATAATCGATAAAGATCGTATTGGCCTTATTGCGCTTGATGAGGCTCACATGGCTCTTTCTGATAGGCGTCAGCAGGCATTACGTGGTGTACCTAGTGCGGTTGAAATTGCAGTAACTGCAAGCCCCAACTATTCTCAACGCAAAAACTTAGAAAATGAAGGCTATGTCGAGGCTTATCACCTAACTGTTAAAAAATCCGTAGAACGTGGTTTTTCTGCCGAGCTTAGAAATGTTCTAGTTGAATTAGAAGACTTTGAAGGTTCACTTGATGACGTTTCCGTTGACTCAACGGGTGATTACAGCATTCAAGAATTGGATAAACTTCTAATGCAGGAAGCTGTTATTCAAGCTGGCGTGAATGTTCTCAAAAATTATCAAGATCCGATTACAGGCCGTCATTTGACCGAGGGAACAGGTATTGTGTTTTGTAATGGCATTAATCATGCACGCGCATGGGCAGAACGTGCCAATCAAGAAATTGACCCAAGCGAATGTGGTGATCGTATTCCTTGCGCAGCTATTTGGGGCGAAATGCCCAAAAAAGAAAAAGACAACCTTATCGCAAGGCATAAATCTGGTGAAATTATGGTGTTGGCAAATGCCGATATGCTAATTCATGGCTATGCAAATTCCGATGTTGATTTCATTCTTAACGGTAAACCAACGCGTTCTGGTGTTGTTGCGGAGCAAAGGCCAGGCCGAGCGATTGGCTTGCCTGTAATTGGAGATGGACTTGGCAAAAAACTCGTTTTTGGCAAAAGAGCGACAGTATTAGATTTGGTTTTTCCAGCTAACCGCAATCATCAGCTTCTTTACGGTGATGTTGTGGGGGGCTATCTATTTGAGCATTCTAGTTCTTCACCAGCCACAAATTCTTCTCATCAAGTTAATTTGCATGACCTTCCCGTATTCCACGGCATACGCTTTCACTATTCCGAAGAAGAGGTGCTTAACTTTGTTTCTGGACGAGAGCGGCAAAAAAGATTGAATTCTAATCCACATATGTTGAGGTATGCGCCGCTTATTCGCGAAGCGATGATGGATGCTGATCTCAAATCTTTCAGAGGTTTGTGGGGAAAAATTAGGGATATAGTCAGAGAACATGATCTTGATAAAAGCGGCGGAAATACAGTCTCAGAAGCAAGTGTTCGAGAGTTAGTATATGGTCGAGAATTACCATTTAAAGAAAATTGGAAAGAATATACTTTAACTGCCACAGTTGTGGCGGCGGCTATGGGCAAAAGGCCAGAAGCCGTTTATGGTCATATACCAGATGGCACACCAATGCGTGCTTTTCAGTGCAATAAGCTTTTTGCACCAGATTATGCTTATCCGATTGATTATGATTGGACACCAGAAGAAACAATTCAAGCAGAACGCCTTGGAGTTATGTTCACCGATGATCCAGCATTTGAAGCCGCGCTACGCACCGAGCAATACAATACTTACATTAGTAACGCTAAGGGAAGTAAGGGTCAGATAAAAATTCGTGCAAAAGATGGTGTATCTAGATTTCCTGACTATCGTTCTGTTGCGGACGCTACCGATTTATATGACGAAACTGAACTAGCTGAAACTTTAAATAGGGTATTAAGCAGTTTAACTCCAAGAGAAGATCGTGTTTTAAGAATGCGATATGGTCTTGGCAATGGGGTTGATTTTACTCTAGAAGAAGTTGGAAAGATGTTTAGCGTTCCAAGAGAGCGGATAAGGCAAATAGAAGCAAAAGCTTTACGCAAATTAAAACATCCTGCTCGTTCAAGGAAATTAAGAACTTTCTTGCCAGATGAGACACCTGCTTATGAATTAATTGATTTGGGTGATCATAAGAAATCAGGAGCTTTACGCGCATCTCATCCATCGGCTGTAAACCGTGATCACGAAAGACAGCGTCAAAGTATTTTAGACTCTCTTAATCCTCAAAGAGTAAGAGATGGATATAATATTTCAGCTAAACTTGAAGAGGAAAAGCTTGAAGCGCGTTCAATGAGAATACTGCTTGATATGGCACATACAATTAACGCAATTCCAAATGGTCAAAACCCTCTCTTAGATCAATTAGAAGAAGCGGTACAAAGGGAAGCTAAACCTATTAATCTGAGCTTTGATATACCTAAAAGCTTTTTCAGAAAAAAACGTGGTGTCATTTTAAAAGCAACTTTCAGAAGAAGCTCTTCGGAGAGCGGTATTTCTCTTGCCGTTGAAAAAGTTCAGAATGGGAAAGTTACGGCAAAACAAGTATTCGAAGTACCAAAGGCTCTTATGTCAGGTGCAAAAGCCGAAATATACGAAGCAGATAATAACCGAATGGTTGTTGATGTTGCATCAAACGACAACATGGAGCATGATGTCTACGAACTTGATTGGCTTTTGGACGGTTACAGTGAGCCATCATAGTAACATTAAAGGTGGCCTTTTTGGTGGCCTTATAAAAAGTTTATGTTTAACTTGTATTATTAATCAATAACCTAGGCGCTTAATTGGAATACCGTACGGACGCCATTTGCCATATTCACCACCATTCATTATTGCTCACCAACGTTCGCCGTAAGTAAAGGTCACAAACGCTTACATAGAATGTTTGTGCTCGTTATTGTTCACTATCATTCGCCTACAGCCGCAGATTTTGAGGGCACATTTGGGGTACATGCCCCCAGCCCCAAAATGCTTATACCCCCACCCTGAATTTCGAATCTTCCCTGAAATTTCAAAAACAATGGCTATTAGTAGCAAGATTTACATTACGTAAGTGTTCATTATTGTTCGCACGAATACGCCAAAAATAAGCGTGTACGCGGGATACAGAGCGCGATAAATTTAAAGAGAACAAATTACAGAACTTTGGATTTGAGATGAAACTCACGAACACGGCGTGCAAAAATGCCAAGCCAAAAGAGAAACCATATAAAATGACTGACGGAGCAGGCATGTTCCTGCAAGTTATGCCTAACGGTTCAAAATACTGGCGCTTAAGATACAGATTTGCCGGTAGAGGCAAACAGTTGGCTTTAGGTGTTTATCCTGAAGTGACTTTACAAATAGCCAGAGAGAAAAGGCTAAAAGCTCGTAGATTACTGGATCAAGACATTGATCCGGGGCAAGAGAAGAAGAAAAGAAAACGCCAATTAGCACTCGACACAGCCAACACGTTTAAAGTGATTGCTGAAGAATGGGTTGAACACAATTCAGGCACTTGGAGCAAAAACCACGCAAACACAGTGAGGCGCAGGCTAGAAATGGACATCTATCCGAAAATTGGCAGCCTGCCGATGAAAGAGATACACCTGTTTGTGGCATAGTCATCAAACTTTTAACAAAGCTCAAATTTCCTTCACCGACCAGTAACACATCACCAAGACCGCACCATGCACCAAGGCGTAATTTTGAAAACGCTTCAATGGTGCTCCTTATTGTATCAAACATATTTAATTCCTTTCATTCAGGCACAAAAAAACACCGCAGGGCGCACCCGTGATGTTGTTAAGTTTATATTACAAATCATATACTTTACTGCACAAAAGACTCGCCTATGCGGAAGAGGTGTAGTATGAGTTTAGAATGGGAAAAGCAAAAATTATATTATTGTGTTTGGAGGCTGCTATGGGTGTAGCTCTCCAAATGTTAACTAATCCGCCGGTGTGGTTGTCTGTATCGCTTATCGCTTTTATTATCTTAATAATGATAATAACCCTGTTATGGCCTTCTAAAAGAGCCGATAAGCAGGAAAATGAAAATATATCTATAGCGCAGAAGCTGTTCTCATTTATAAATACAGGTCATATAAATCAGAATGTAAGTATCGGAAATACGCAGCGTGAAATAACAGATGATTTTAAAAATCAATTTCCTTTGATTGTAAAAAATATTACCGCAAGAAAGTTCCACTTGCATTGTAATTATAATGACCCTGAATCAGTTAATTTTGCCATGCAATTAAAGGAGTTTTTTATTGGAAAAGGATACGAATACAATGGCTTAAATTCTCATACAGGCATATCTGGCGGGGATGGCAGATGCATCATTGAAGTCGATGATGATACAATTCATGTTACTATAGGCTTAAATATAAGCACAGATAGCCTCCTAAATATAGGAAGTGGTCTGTCTACAGGTATGGGGAAGATATGACGGAAATCAAAGACAACAAACAGCGTGACCAAATATTAGCAAAAATGCTAAGCACCCCTCCCACTCCAAATAAGCCCATTAAAGAGACGGAATCGGATAAAGATCAGAATGATCGTGATCCTGCCTTTCGGTCGTGAGCTAAGCGTACATAAGGCGTTTACCCTCTGCGCCTTTTAGTGCAAGCGTAGCACGCTCGCTATCGTCCATATCACGTGTGTTGTAGCGGAAGTCAAACTCGCTTAAATAGCGTTGCAAGTGACGCTCTGAGCAATGCTGGTAGATTCCCTTCATACCGCGCTTAAACACGCTAAAGAAGTTCTCAGCATTGTTTGTTGTTACACCATCGCGCCAGTACTCACCAGCCGTGTGTTTTACAGTTTCATGCACTGTAAACTCTTTACCTGTTTGGGTATATAGGCGACTTTCGTCTGTATATAAAACGCTATCTTCTAGCACGTTCTTTTTAAGAATCTCACGAACGCTTTCTTTATCTGCGCGATCAACATGGAATGTACGGCTTTTACCGCCACTAACTAAAGCAACAACGGACAACTGGCTAGAGTGTGAGGGCTTGCCGCGTTTAGTGCGCTTTGTAACAACTTCTTTTTTACCGAAATATGTTTCATCTGCTTGCACGCTTTCACCGCTACCACCCATTGGGGGTGGGTTAGTGTCGTTCATTGCTTCACGTATGCGGTGTGCCATAAACCACGCTGTTTTATACGTTACGCCGATCATGCGGTGTAATTGGTGGGCGCTCATGCCTTTTTTAGACGCGCAAATCAAGTGCGTTGCTAGTATCCATTTGTGCAAAGGAATATGGCTACGCTCGTAAACTGTGCCAGTACGGACGGTAAAACGCTTACGGCAATCGCCGCAGTGATAATAATCCTTAACCTCTTTAGGCACTGGGTTCTTTTTAGATGGCTTAGACATCATTTTCGTAGGCTTACACTTTTCAGTGCCACCACAGTGCGGACAATGCACACCATTAGCCCATTTAAGTTGCTCTAAATGCTGTCTTGCAGCGTCTTCATCGTGGTATATTTTATTTGTAATGTTCATACTATTATAATCTCATAAATAGTATGTGCAGTCAAGTATACAATTAGGTTTATAATCCCATATATTTTATGTTAGCGCAAGGATTTTTATGATTCTAATTCTTCAACGCTAGCCAAACGGTAGCTTGTGCTGCGACCACTTCCAGGGTTTTTAATAAAAGCGCCCATTTCCAAAAGCTCTTTAATATCCCGAAAAGCTGTATCCGTTGAACATTTTGCCAATTTTGCGTATTTAGATGTATTCATATGACCTTTAAAATCTTCAAACATTCTGTTCACGATCAAACGTTGTCGCCCATTTACTGATGTCTGATTTAAATGGTCCCATAATTTGGATTTATGAAGGACAGTGGCCAATGTATCTTCCGCACCTTCAATTGCGCGTTCAAGGCATTTCAAAAACCATAGGAGCCACTTCGTAATATCGACATCGCTCTTTTGCTGCGCCTCAAGCTGCGCATAATAATCTTTACGTTCCGCTTCAATTTGTGCCGACATAGAATAGAAGCGCTCCGCTGTATTATCCGCTCTCGCCAAAGCCATATCTGCAATAGCGCGTGCAATACGGCCATTCCCATCTTCAAACGGGTGGATTGTTACAAACCATAGATGCGCAATGGCAGCTGTGATAACAGCATCCATGTCGGAGTTTTTATCGAGCCATTTTAAAAAAGCATCCATTTCTATTTTAAGTACTTTTGAACCAGGCGCTTCAAAATGAACTTTTTCAAGTCCGATAGGACCGGAAACAACCTGCATAGCACCTGCCTCTTCAGGACGATACGCACCAACCGTAATGCGCTGCATACCACTTCGCCCTGTTGGAAAAAGTGCAGCATGCCAATCAAACAGACGATCTTGCGTGAGAGGTTTTTTAAAATTCTGCGTAGCATCCAGCATCATCTCAACAATGCCTTCAACATCACGGCTGGCAGGAACAAGGCTCGCCATATCAATACCAAGTCTGCGCGCAATGGATGAACGAACCTCTTCCGGATTGAGGGCCTCTCCCTCAATCGCCGAGGATTTGAGAACATCATTTGTTAGGGTGTTGAGGCTAGCCTCTTGCTTTAAATCAAAGCCAAGCGCTAGCATGCGGCCCAACAACCGTCCCTGTATATGCCTGACCTTAATCAGGCATGGCGTTACACTCTCCTGATCCCAGGAAAAATTAGGCCAATCTTTATGTTCATAAATCCACATGATAATCACCGCATATTTTATATGTGATTATACCGTGCATTCACCGTAAAGGCAACTATATTCACTGCATATTATGCGGTAATTAAGCACATTAATCGGCTCATGGAAGATATTTCATACTACATATTATCACACAACTTTATGGGAAATTGTATAATTTAATTAGTAATTTCAATCATTTAGGGAGACGAGACAGCACTCTGCGCGCGTCTTCTTCTGTCATATCCAAATCCTTGAACAAATCATCTTGCAGCCAGTAGTTTATTTTAAGGATTTCGAGCAGAATTTTATCAGAAAAAGCCTCTAGAAACGTGACTAGATTAATCAATCTCAATCCATCACTACGGTCTGATTGAAACAAAATATGCGGCGTTATCGGCTCAGAAAATGCAGTTTGCTGAATTTCCGTTTCAACATTTTTGAAAAACTCTTCACGCGATGTGCCTTTAGCCCACTTTTGAAACAGTCTAAAACGTACACCGCATCTAAAAATCATCAACACATCATGATGAATGAGATAACCAATAATCTGCCCTATAGAAAGCGGGCCTTTTTCATCATTCGTTTCTATTTTTGTTTGATAGAGAAGATCCTTTAAATCCATATTGTCTACTAAACGACGCGCATGAATACAAAAATCAATTAAGTCGTCAGCCGCCAGAATATCTTGGCGCTCATTTACTTCATTAATCAAAATGGGGTTGGACGTCGCATATGCAGATAGCCTCGCTATTGCACTCAAAGAACTCTCATAACTTACGCGTACTACTTTTTTATCCATCGCTATATTCTCTCAAAACATCGAGAAGCATTGCCATTGCATAGGTATCTTGCTTACAATATTCAGTGAAGTTATGCCACAAATCTGGCAAATCGTCTTCTCTCATTTGCCCCTGCATAAAATTGCCGTATTGAATCATGGCTTCACCACCATGGCTGATCTCCATGTCCTTGCAATCCAAATCCGTAAAGGTCGGCAGCACCGCCTTGATCGAAGCTGAGCTATTTTGGTTAGGGTGGTATAGCCAACGTTTCTTGAACGGCACCAGCAAATCCAGCACACGGGCATTGATCGACTGAATGTCTGCGGCCAGATCTGGGAAGTCTCTGGCCAGTTCATTGTTTCGCGCAATTTCAAATGCCTGATTATAGACCAAGATCGTGCCCTCATTACCACACAGCTCAATCAGCCTTTCTGCAAAAGCGCGGCGCGGATCCGTGCGCTCTTTGTGCAGATATTCATCATGAACCAACTCAGCGCTATGGCTTTCTTGCACATACACGGAAAACTGGAACGGGATCTGCTGGAATGGCCGCGTGCCATCAAAGAGCGGGATGGCGGTTTGCAGCGTCTCATAGCCCAAGAAGTACAAAGGGTACAGTCACGGTCACCACAAACGGCTTCACCTACCAAAACAAAGAATATTCAAGCCTCTCCACCATCACGAATGAAATCACAGGATCACACTGGAATGGCTGGTTGTTTTTTGGTCTTAAAAACAAGAAAGATGCAGCATGAAACAAGGAATGAAAAGCTGCGCAATCTACACTCGAAAATCAACTGACGAAGGTTTAGACCAAGATTTTAATACGCTCCATGCCCAGCGCGAAGCTTGTGAAGCATATATAACCAGTCAACGCGCAGAAGGCTGGCAAGCCCTCGCAGAACAATATGACGATGGTGGTTATAGCGGCGGGAATATGAACAGACCCGCTTTAAAGAAGCTCATCGCCGACATCAAAGCCGGAAAAATCCAGACCGTTGTCGTTTATAAAATTGATCGCCTCACGCGATCATTAATGGATTTTTCAAAGCTGGTCGAAGTCTTTGACGAACATAACGTTACATTTGTATCGGTGACGCAAATCTTCAACACCACAACCAGCATGGGCAGACTAACGCTAAATGTCTTGTTGAGTTTTGCGCAATTTGAACGCGAGGTCACAGGTGAGCGCATCCGTGACAAAATCGCCGCCAGTAAAAAGAAAGGCATGTGGATGGGCGGATTTCCTCCGCTTGGGTATCAACGCATTGATAAAAAGCTGATGCCACATCCAAAAGACAGCAAAACCGTACAATTCATTTTTGAAGAATATCTAAAATGCGGTTCAATGCGGCGGCTGAAAAATATTGTTTATGAGCGCAGTCTCAAAACGCCTGTGCGCATATTTAAAAAAGGCCGTACGTATGGTGGTGCACATCTGAGCCGTGGCCATCTTTATCAAATTCTTCGCAATCCACTTTATGTCGGCAAAGTCAGGCATAAAGGGGAAGTCTATAATGGCCTGCATGACGGCATCATAGATCAAGAACTCTTTGACTCTGTCCAGGAGCAATTAAACGCAAATACCCCAGTTCGAAAAAATGGGTTTACTAAAAGCCGTAGCCTTCTAAAGGGCCTGCTTTATGATTGCGATAGCATTATCTACAGCCCGACCTACACAGTCAAAAACGGTAACCGTTATAGTTATTATATCAATCAGAATCTTATTCAATATCGTGACCACCCCAAAGGAACTATGACCAGAATCCTTGCGCACGAAATTGAAAAAACAATAACCGAAGCGATAAAGGATTGGGTTACCAGTATCAAAAATTGGCAGAATGCATTTCCTGATGCACCGGAAAACCATCATCACTGGCTCATTAAAAATCTGATACCCGTACGCAGCAGATTCATAAAATCTATTCTTAAACGCGTGACTGTTCACGCGCAGAATTTAACAATCGAGATCGACGCAAAAAAGCTCTCCAGAGAAATAGCAGAACATTCTGAAATTGTTATCGGTGAGTCTGCCTCTGCGATCATTACTATCGAGGCACCCTTCAAGACCGGCAAAGCGAAAAACGGTGCTATCATTATCAATGCCAAAGAGCGCAAAAATAAAGATCCACTTGACTTACCGACTGATCAATTGAAACGTATAGATAAGAGGCATTATCTGGCGCGATGAACATTTTGCCGGAACCACTCTAAAAGAGATTGGCTCACGCGGTGGCCACGGCGAAAATCACGTCAACCGTTGCATTCAAGAAAGTTTCAAATTCCTGAGTCAATAATTCCCTGCAATTTCCCTGTTATCTTTTACCCCCATTGCTAAAAAACCCTTTCATTCTCTGATGTTGAAGTACTACTAGAGATAAAAAACCATTCAAAATTTAAATTTTCCCTGTTAATTCCCTGTTTAACAGGGAATTGATGGGACGACCTCCCATGGTTTTTACGATGGAGAAAAATCAGCATTTAACCGTCAATTATAAGATTCTCAATGAGTGGTTGAGAAAGGCAAATACGCTGAACCGCCGCTGTGGCGGGGCTTAGGGGCAATAATTCTCATGAAGTGGTGGAAGGGCAGACTCAATGGTGGTGCTGTCAGGCAAACGCTAACTATTCTCTTAAATCGTGATCAGCGTTCCGTTTGTTTCAAGCAGTGCTTCGTCCGTAAGGCCGGATGTTTGTGTGAAGGTCGTTATTTGTACAAAATTATCTGCGCCGCCATCGGGATCAATACTTAAAATGCTGTTCTGGTCGTTATCTGAGATCTGTATAAAGTCCGTAATGGCGTCTTGAAGAGGGTCATAGCCAGTGAGCAAACCGGAGATATCAATGTGATCCTCTGCTGCATTAAATCCGATTGCCGTATTGCCTGTATGCGCAATATCATCAAACACCAAGAGATCATCAAGCCCGCGCTGCGTATAGAGGTCTTCTCCGCCAGATGTGGGAGAGATAATATTATAGCCTATATCGTCCATCGTAATAATAAGCGCGCTTGAGGCATCGTCAATGTCCTCGCCAGTCTCGGGTGTTGGTTCTTCATCAGGAGCTACGGGATCACCGGGGACGGTGCCTGGGGTGCGACCATTATTCAATGTAGCCTCCGAATCAGGGGCGTCGGGCGTTAAGGCAAGCGCATCAGCGGCGTCTTGATCATTATCACCAATATCGATGCTGGATGGTTCTTCCTCGGGCATTACTGGATCACCAGGAACGGCATTCGGATTGCGCCCGCTATCCGCTGAAGAATCGTCCGCCCCAACGACAGGATTATCATCATTGATGATTTCATCTGTCTCAATGTCATTATCAATAATAAGCTGGTTAACAGTAATCTGAACCGTTGCTGTGTCTGTGCCCCCATTTCCATCAGAAACGTTATAGGTAAAGCTATCCACACCAACAAAACCGGCATCCGGCGTATAGGTAATCGTATTATCAGAATGAAGGACAGCACTACCATTTGCAGCCGCACCAACAGCCGTGAGGGTTAAGGTATCTCCGTCAAGATCCACATCATTTCCTAAAACATCAATAACAATGGCAGTATCTTCATTGGTTGATAGGGTATCATCTGCGGCAACAGGCGTTGAGTTTAGCGACGCATTGCCAATAAAAAACTCCCGAGTAAGTGCGCTATGATCGGTTTCCAGCAAAATAATTTTTTGATTATCTGGTAACGATATCTCTGTATGGGTACCGCTTTGCGTGATGAAAGGCTTTAAATCACTAAAGGTCAGAAAAATATCATCGAAAGCGCTTAGATCAATTTTTTCATTGGCGTTAGAAATTTCAAAATCCCCGATAGTGTCAATTGATTCGGCAAAACGCCCAATGATAAAGGCATCAGACCCCGCTCCGCCATTAATGGTATTCTGACCTCCATCAAGATAAATGAGATCATCTCCATCTCCGCCACTGATTGTATCATCACCCTTGCCGCCGGAGATGATATCGTCACCACCATCACCATAAATCCAGTCATCGCCATCATTACCGTAAATTTCGTCCTGCCCATTACCGCCGTGAATGCGATCTGCCCCTTGGCTGGCTTTGATAAGATCATCCCCGTCATCGCCGTTTAGGATATTACGACCATCGCCTTCGGAAACATCGATTGTATCATTCCCATCACCACCATAAATCGTATTGTTGTCATGGCGATCAATGATCGTGTCATCCCCAGCATCGCCGTAGATTAAATCATTGCCAGTCCACCCTATGATATAATCATTGCCATCGCCGCCATGCCCTTCATCATCACCAATGGAAAGCTCTATCCGATCATTACCATGCCCGCCGAAAAGGCGATCATTACCACGGTTACCAACCAAAGTATCATTGTTATGACCGCCATAAATTTCATCATCGCCATGGTAACCGTTTAGATAATCCTTACCCAAGCCACCAACCAAAATATCGTTATATGAGCCGCCAATGATACTGTCATCGCCAGCGTCCCCATACACATAAAGATCGGAACGGTTTACCCATGATGATCTTGCGTCGTATTGATCATCGCCATTACCAAGTACAGTACGGTAGGAATGTGCGTACCCATAGCTAAGCTCCGTTCCATTAGTTACACTGGCGCCTGTTGGCACCACCCAACCGCCGCCCACATTAACATATCTATAATTATTCCAATTGAAACTATCCGGGCTATCGAAAATGGAAGTGTATCCATCTTCAGAAAATGTATTATATCTACCTTGTGGATTTTCACCCATGCCATCATAAAACAAGGAGTCATATATTCTATCATTGTAAGCACGACCATTATGCATTGATATGCTAAGCTGTTGTGAACCATATATTTTTATGGATTGGTCTTCCCCTAGAATCGAAATCGTAAACTCATAATTATAACTCCGCCCATACACTTGTTTTGTACTGATAAAAATTTCGTTAAGGCTAATATTTTCTGCAAAAACTATGTTTGTATCAAGCCGCGAAGCATAGATCACATCATGCCCTTCATCGCGACCAATATGAATCTCCGTGTTGTTTTTATTGGCTATATGAAAGGTATCATTCCCCTTGCCGCCATATAATTTTTGGCCGTGGTTGCCGGAAAGAATGTCATTGCCATTACCGCCATATAGGCGATCACCACTACCGCCATTTCCATGAATTTCATCATCACCGTTTCCGCCGTAAAGGTAATCAGAGGCTTCATTTCCCTCGATATAATCATCACCATCGCCGCCATATATCGTATCTATATCTCCACCACCAATGAGGATATCATCCCCCGGTCCACCAATCAGAAGATCATCGCCCGCTTCGCCATACAAAGCGTCATCACCCGCATTTCCAATAAGCCAGTCATCACCCGCACCGCCATTGGCTGTATCATCGCCATCGCCGCCAACAAAGATATCGCTCCCATCATGGCCGATAAATACATCATCCCCTGGCCCGGCATCGGTGTAAGTGATACTTGGCCCATCTACTAGAACCTGAATATTATCAATGCCGTCGCTGCCTTCAGTATAAACAATCTCGTATCCCGGCCCAATCACATGCATGAGCGTAATTTGCTCTCCAGTGATTGGATCGGTCATCACAATGTCATTGCCTATGATTTCCGGAATACCCTCGGGGTCAATATCGCCGCGCGCTGCTAGCAATTCTCCCCAACCGCCATCAATATCTTTTTCGTGCGGAAGATGCAGCTCAAGCTCGGCGGCGCGTTGCAAGATAGCCGCCCATTGTTGTGCAGCCTCACTGTCCGGATTTTCCATCATCAGCGCTAAAATAGATGTCGGGTTTAACAAATACATCTGGAAGGCCTCAGCAACCGAAAGGTCTTCTTGAAACGCTTCAAGTGTCTCCGCCTCGGAGTTATGCCACGCCCGCATTAAAATTGCATGACCACCAACAATATCCGCATTTTTCAAAAGCTGTAAGGCCGCAAACTTAATTGCTTCACCCGAGCTTTCGAATTCTTTATAAACAGAAGGTGTGCTCACGAAAGATGCACGATGGTTAAAGCCAATTTCAACTTTATAATCCGTACTACGGCGGAAAGCTCCACCTGTCATTTCGATGATACGGTTCACACCCTCACTCGCCGCCTCTGCCATTGCAAGCGCCGTATTAACGTCGCCCCCATCTTGGCTCCAAGAGCTACCTAGGCTGTATTCTGTCGCACTACTTGTTGCCGTAACTTCGACGGCTGCTGCTGGTTTATCGTTACCACCAAACATATTGCCAAGTACCGTCCCCGCCAATGTCCCGATAAAAGCACCAATAGCAATTCCGATCGGACCAATTCCTGCACCTAACGTAATGAATTGTGCTAGTGAGGCAGACCCAATTGACCCCGCACCAATAGCCGATCCCAAAGCTGATCCAAAAGAACCAAAGATAGCTGCAGTTTCACTCTCCGCTTCTATAAGCTCACCTGCTAAACGATTGCCCGCATATGCAGCCACAGCGTTAAAGACTTGAGTTTGAACAAAATCACCAACTGTAGTGTTGGGTGCGGGTGGCCCAAACTGCCCCTCTGGTACGCCACCACCTGGTAAGGTGGGGTCGTAATACCCTGCGCTAAAATCAAACCCTGCATTAAGTAGGTTGGCATACTGACCACCATCAAGTTGATTAAATAATAGCCCAAAACCTGCGTCTATCACACCCGTCGTCACCGCCCCAGCAGCAACATTAAACACCTCACCACCAATCGTGCCGTCAATCCCAAGCGCCTCGCCGACTTCATCGACAATAACCCCCGCAAGCGCACCAGAGACAGCGCCTTGCAGATTGCTGGCGAATGTGTCCATAATATCCGCCGAAATCTGCATCTCCGCAAGCGCATCCGTAGGCACATCCACCCCGCGGAACACATTAATCAACGCCTCCAGATTACTTCCCGTCGCAAGGAAAGCCCCCACAGAACCAAAATGCGTACCAATTGTCTTAAGCGCCGCGGAGTAAAAGATTTGCTGATACACATCGTCATCCGCCAAATGATTGGCCAAAAGCCCGCCCGCCGTTGATCCAACCGTTTGCAGCGTCACCAGCAAGTCCGCCGAAGGAATAACATATGTTGCCCCCTCAAGCGCAACAAGATCACCATTCTCATCCGCCTGAAGAAGGTTGTGCTGAACCGTAACGTTGCTATCCGGCGCTTCCTGAAACTCTTTTGTTTGATGCTTCAGACCGTCTTTTTCAAATTGTGTTGTCCGTGTGTATCCCTCGCCGATTTTTTGGGTAACCGTTTCCGAAAACACACCGTTCGCGGGCAAAATACTATCGGCAGTCAAGGCCGTATGAACCTCAACATAACGTTGCCCCTGAAAATCCTCAAACACCGTCTCGGTAACAATAACCTCACTCCCATCCCCCCGCGTCACCGTCTCACTGGCTTGTGAAATCACAATCCCATTCACCTTAGCATCCGCAAATTCCGTCTCGAAGATTTTAATGCTCGCATCTGCAACACTAATAACGATTGTGCGTGAATTGCCATTTTCATCATAAACAACAACAGGAACGGTATCTTCCGCTTCATAAATTTTTGTGCTGTCGTCACTTGATGACGCTACATCGCGTATAATATCTTTTTCTAAATCAGATAATGAACCAAGTATTTCATCGGTAATTGGTTCGGCATTCTCATTATTGGCAGAGTTGCCTGTATTATATTGACTATTAATATCCTGAAGGTCTGTATAGTAATTCTCTACGTTTTGTCCCAAGCCTTGCAAATTATCAACCGCATCTTGTCCTGAAGCTCCCCAGAATTCATTCACGGATTGCTGAACCGCAGCTTCCACATCTTCAAGCATGGCAGGAACATCTTTACCGGCTTCCCATGCCGCAAAAACAGCTTGCCCAATGGCATTTTCTATTGGGTCTCTTACGCTCATTATAAGACCAGAAGTAAAACCGCCTGCGGCCCCACCACTGATACCACCGCCAGCCATTGCCTCAACAGCGAGGCCAGCAACTGTTGCACCACCAGTATAGGAAACATCTGAAAGTGCTTGTAAACCTGCCGTAATATCTCCCGGGCTTGTTGCTGCCTCATATGTTGATTGGATGGCATCTTTAAAGCCGTAAACGATCGCGGCAGAACCAATCGCTTTTGCTGCCCCCGAAAGAAATTCTCCAATTGGAATATAAATACTGCTCTTTGCAATGGTTTCACTGCGAATAATGGTTTGTTGCACTTTATCGTAATAAACATACACATTACTCTCATTGATCGCTTCAACAAAGACTGTTTCTATGGTTTTAGTTGTTACAGAAATTTCATTGATAACTTTTTTTGCCAATGGGATTGTCGTGTCTTTATAAGCATTTAAAACTTTTTGGGCTGTTCCCACTTCGGCACCTATCAATGTACTATCTAAAACTGTGTCCGCAAAGTTAACAGGTTGGCTTGGGTTTAAATGCTCTTGTAAAGTGTTGTGCTCAATAACATTGTTCCAATAGTCATGGATAAAAACACTGGATTGAATGGCGGATGAAACATCTGTTGAGATATTTAAACCATCCGTATTATTAAGATAATAGTCACTAATATCTTGGGCATTATTATACTCATTTAAGGTTTGATAAATTAGTGAATTAACACCAGCCAGCGTTTCATTATCTTGATTTTCCATTTCTTATTCTCCCTTTAAAAAGCCTTTACCAATTTTCAATATCTTTTTGAGATTCCGGGTAAAAACGAATCATTTTTTCTAAAAATAATGCGCAAGAAAGCCCCATTATCAACATGAACGGCATTGCAGCAAGACAAGTTGACTGCCATGCAAAAACAAAAAAAACATTATTATTAAAATGCATCCAATCAGATGAAGCGCTAGGGTTAGCTGCATCTTGGAAACCAGAATCTGGCATTGCTAATGGAATCACTACACAAACGATAAAAACCATAAACACGACCGTCCCGATATTCTCTCTTTTGGTGCGTTGCCGAAAAAAATCTTTTGACATGAAGAATGGTATTTGATCATTTTTCATGTCAATCGTAAGGCGAATACGCAGATAACATAGAACAAAAAGAAGAATAAAAATTGGCATTACGATGTTTGCCCAATGTCCAATAAAGGACATTTTGTTTTTTTCAAGCAAATCTAAATCAACATAAAAGCCGAGATTAAACCCAACATCGAGCAAGCAAAGCGTTAGAGCTGCATAGCAAAATTTTTCAAAAATTGCGCCTGCGTTATAAAACAGATAGTCACCATCCCTTGATGCTTGCAGGCCTTTTTTCAAATGCATAGAATATAATATAGAAGGCAAAAGCTTCCTCTTTTCCGCTGATGGTAAAGGCCAAATCCTTTCAACTAAATCTTTCATTTTACCAAACACATTCCTTCTCATGAATGCATTCATCAACGGTTTTCGCTTTATAGGGGAGGGAAGCATCTTTCGCATGCCCCAAGGACACGGTGCAAAGAGACAAAACACCGAACACAATAAAGGCACCAAAACATGCAACGCGCACAGAATTGAAATGACTCGACATAAAACGCCCCATTCATTTTTTTTAGTTTTTTTATTATTACATTCTCACTAAACCATAGATTTCAATGAGTCAATAGATTCACAACCTTACGGAATGAAGCGCACAAGGAAATTTTATAGGTGCGCAGCTTAATCAAGTCTTTACGGTCATTTTATAACAAGAGATTTTGCGATGCCCAAGCTCAACTTGATACCAACTTTAAAAAGAGCTAACGTTTTTCTGTGAATGTGATTTTGCATTCTCCGGGGCTTTAGAACCCTGCAATTACCGGCCGATATCGCCGTTATGATGTCGCCTTTCGATCTTATGATCCGGGAGGCGGCGATGCATGTCCAAGCTTCGCGGCTAAAGATCGTCGCGGTTGTCGATGAAGGCCATTGCAGATCGTGAAGGTTTGTCCAAGGCTGGTGTTCAAAAGATTGTGATGGGTAGTTTTGATACCCTGATGTCCCTGTAATTTTCCCTGTTAATTCCCGGATAAACAGGGAATTCAAATCTCGGGACACTCGAAATAGCCCATAAGAGAATATTGATGGTTTTGGGATGAAAAATGGAATTCTCTGCGTTGACCGATAGACCCAGACACACAAAACCCCACTGTGTGCGGGGCTTGTGGGGAGTAATTCTCTGTGTGCGTCATTGGGCAGACTTAATGGAGGTGAGGATGGGATTCGAACCCACGTGGGGCTATGAACCCCAACACGCTTTCCAAGCGTGCGCCTTAAGCCACTCGGCCACCTCACCACACAAATGGTATAAACCATTCAAGATAGCGCGCAATCTACCCCCTCATTATTAAAAGCGCAAGGACTTCATCGCATAAGGATTTGTGATTCTTTAAAAATCAGTTAGAATCGTTTCGCATTATCAAATATAAAGGTTTATTCTATGCATATTTCCGGCGCGCTTCTTTTCTTACTTTTTCTGCCTGCTCTTATCGCTTTGGGGCATGATGTTTATATGTTGCAGGCGACTTTGCCGAAGGCTCAAACGCTCACAATCGATATTTTGCAAAAAGATTTAAAATTGAGTGATCTTGGTTTTATTATCGCGCATCATTCACCGGATACACTTAAAATGTTAAGTCAGAATTTACCCGAGGAACCGCTCAAAATTCTTGAGGTTTTGTTTAAGATGAAGGCTGTTTATATTGCTCTCGCATGGGGTGGCGCTTTTTTTGTGTTGTTTAGCGTGCTTGCGATTTTTGGTATTGGGCCATTCAAAAGTCGTGGGTAACAACTTAAACCACTGAAAAATATTCAATCACCCGTTCAATTGCTTCTAAATCCTGTGGTCTTGAGAGGCGGTGATCGCCATCTTTGATGAAGGTGATTTCTACCCCGCCGCCATAGGCCTTTTGAATTGCGTTTGCGGTGTCGGGGTGAACGTCGTTATCCTCCATTCCTTGGAATAAATGCATGGGATAGCTTGGTACGTGCTTATCACGCAGCAGGCAATTTTCTTTGCCGTCTTCAAATAATTCACGTGTAAAGACATAGGGATCGTCGCTGTAATCATTGGGGATGAGGACGCGCCCATCTTGCATGACCGTTTCGCGTTGTTCATTATTAAGGCGTTCATGAAATAATTCTTCGGTGAAATCCGGCGCGGCGGCGATGCCAATATAGCCTGCAAGTTGCTCTTCGCGTTTGTTGGCCAGTAACAAGCCAATCCATCCGCCCATGGAGGAGCCGACAATCACGCACCAGTGATCTTTTACAATATGATCGAAAATTGCCAGCGCATCCGCCGCCCATGTACCGATTGTTCCATCCGCAAAAGCACCGCCCGATTGCCCATGTCCGGAATAGTCAAACCGCAGATAGCTCTGCCCTCGCGCTTTGCATGCATTTTCAAAATAAACAGCCTTTGTTCCCTGCATATCCGAGGCGTAGCCACCGCAAAAAATTACAATTGGCAGCGCAGTATTTTCACCTTCGCTATAAATATACGCCAAATCGGGCTTATCATTACGTTTCAAATATTGAACCATTGTCTTTCCTTCTATAGGTTAAACAACCATGAGCATATCGCAAAAACAACCTGTTATCATGCAAATCATTCCAGAGCTAGGCCCCGGCGGGGCGGAGCAGGGGTGCATCGATATTGCAGCGGAGATTATAAGATCCGGCGCACAAGCCATCGTGGTTTCCAATGGCGGTAGCCGCATTCATGAGCTTGCCCGCGTTGGCGCGGTGCATATTGACCTTCCTGTTCATTCCAAAAATCCGTTGGTTATGAGCAAGAATATCGGGCGTATTCGCAAATTAATCCAACGTTATAATGTTGATATTGTGCATGTCCGCAGTCGTGCACCCGCGTGGAGCGCTTGGCGAGCCTGCAAAAAAACCGGGGCGCATTTTATTACAACATGTCACGCCCCTTATAATATCTCTGGCAAGGCAAAGCAGTTTTATAATTCCGCGATTGCAAAGGGGGAGCGCGTTATCGCGATCTCCAATTATGTTGCGCAATATTTACACAGTCATTACGGCCTTGATGAGCGTACAATTCGTCTAATCCCGCGAGGCATTCCGATGGAGCGTTTTCATCCCACCGCAGTAACGGCAGAGCGCCTTATTATGCTGTCCCAAGAATGGCGTATTCCTGATGGCGCGAATATTATTATGCTGCCCGGTCGTATTACGCGCTGGAAGGGGCATCATGTTTTGATTGAGGCGATGGCATTATTGGGGCGCAAAGATTTGTTTTGTGTTTTGATTGGATCGGATCAAGGGCGGAGTGAATATTCCCAAGAGCTGCATGACACAATCGAGGCAAAGGGGCTTGGTGGACAAATTCGTATTGTTAATCATTGCAATGATATGCCGGCGGCTTATATGCTCGCCAGTGTTGTTGTTTGTCCTTCCACTGATCCCGAAGGATTTGGGCGTGTGCCGGTTGAGGCGCAAGCCATGGGCCGTCCGATTATCGCCAGCAATCATGGCGGCGCGACGGAAACCGTGATTGCGGGGCAGACGGGTTGGCTTACCGCCCCCGGGGATGCGCGAGAGATGGCGAGCGCGATTGAGGAAGCCCTTACCCTGTCCCCTACGCAGCGCTCTATGCTCGCGACCCGTGCGATGGCGCATGTGGCGGAGAATTTTACCAAAGATCTCATGGCGGATCGGACTTTAAATGTCTATGCGGAATTGCTGAAAAAAAACTTTAGCAATGGCCTTCCTCCTGTTAATCCCATGCAAAAGGCGGCGGAATAATTGATGGGGCAATCGGAGAAAATTCTTGTCATTAAGCTCGGTGCTTTGGGAGATTTTATGCAAAGCCTTGGCCCGATGCAAGCCATTCGAAAACATCATAAAGATGCGCATATTACCCTTCTTACCACCGGATTTTTTAAGCAATTTGCAACGGATTGCGGTTATTTTGATGATATTCTTATTGATGAGCGCCCTAAAAAATTTGATGTTAAGGGCTGGCTGAAGCTGCGGAAAATTCTTAATGCTGGATGCTTCACCCGTGTTTATGATTTGCAAAATAATGATCGTACGGGACTGTATTTCAAGCTCTTAAAATCCCCTAAACCTGAATGGGTTGGTGTGGCAAAGGGGGCGTCGCATCGCAATGTAAGCCCTGACCGCACCGCCGGACATGCGTTTGACGGGCATATGCAGACGCTCGCGCTGGCGGGGGTTGAGGATGTACAGGTGGATCGCCTTGATTGGATGGTTGATGATGTTTCCGGCTTTGCCTTGAAAAAACCTTATGTTCTTCTTGTCCCTGGCTGCGCCCCTGATCGTCCTGAAAAACGTTGGCCTGCTGCGCATTATGGGGCGCTTGCTAATATGCTTCAAAGTCAGGGGTATCAACCTATTATCCTTGGTACGAAGGCCGAGCGTGAGGCAGCGGATGAAATTTTGAGCCTTTGCCCCGCTGCCCTTGACCTTACGGATCAAACTTCTTTTGCCCATATCGTCACTCTTGCGCGTAATGCTGCTGGGGCTATTGGTAATGATACTGGCCCGATGCATATGATTGGCCCGACGGGCTGTCCTTCTCTTGTTCTTTTCTCCGCCGCCAGCAATCCGGTTAAACACAGCCCCAAAGGCGCGAATATTCAAACGCTCCAACGTGATAATCTGGATGATTTATCGTCCGAAGATGTGTGGAATGAAATGAAGCGTGCGTTAAAATAATTTATCAAGGCACCCAAGAAGCGTCTTTACGCGTTCGCTGGATAAGGAATAATAAATTGTCTGGGCCTCGCGCCGCGTTTCTACGATTTTATCGCGCCGCAGCCGTGCCAAATGTTGGGAGAGTGCGGATTGGCTAAGGCCGATGACCTTCTCCAATTCGCCTACGGATTGCTCACCATTGGCCAGAACACACGCAATGCCAAGCCGCTTGTCATTTGACAATGCCTTTAAAAGGACTGCAACGCTTTGCGTATTTTTCTCAAGCTGTTCGAAAGCCATGTGATTCCTGCCGCTTATAGTAATTCATGACGCAGTAATGACCATGTAATTTGAGTATATTAGCATACGCTTGTATGGGTTGTCAAAAATTACACTGCACATTATTTATATACAACATATCGGCAAGTGAACGCAATTATAAAAACCAAACAGATGTAGAGTTGAACTTTTATGATCCTGCGGATATTGTGTTAAAAAATGGAGAGTCTTTTGAGTGCATTAAAACGTCGCGGCCTTATGTTTGTTTTGTCTTCCCCCTCTGGCGCGGGAAAAACAACCATTACGCGTGAGCTTTTGAAAAATAACGACGATCTCGTTTCTTCTATCTCCGCCACAACCCGCGGGCGACGTGCGGGGGAGGTTCATGGAAAGGATTATTTTTTCGTTGATACCGACGCGTTCCGTAGCATGATTGAAAATGGTGAGATGTTGGAGCACGCCAAGGTTTTTGATAATTATTACGGCACGCCCAAAGGGCCGGTGGAAAAGGCTCTGCAGGCCGGAAAAGATGTAATTTTTGACATTGATTGGCAAGGGACGCAAAAACTTGCCGAGATTGCGCGCGATGATCTGGTTACGGTCTTTATCCTGCCGCCATCGCGTGGTGAGCTTGAAAAACGCCTTCGCAACCGCGCGCAAGATACGTTGGAGAGTGAGGAGCAAATCCAAGGGCGTATGTCTAAGGCCTCTGATGAAATGTCCCATTATCTGGAATATGATTATGTTATCATCAACACAGATATTCCCGAGGCGATTAAGAAGGCTCAGTTAATTTTAGATGGTGAGCGGTTGAAGCGCCACCGGACGCAGGGGTTATCGGATTTTGTTCGGGGGCTGAAGGATGGTCTTTGAAAAAGACAGGTTCTTCCCCGTTTAAATCAACAAGCTTGCAAGCAGATTTGAAATCGCTCATAGAAAAATTTGGTTCTTCCTGAAGTATTTTTGTTATTTGCGCCATAGCCGATAAAAGAATTGTATGATCTCTATCTGTCATATAACGCAATGGTTCAATATTTTGTTCACCTATCAAATGTAGGCATAATAAACGCTCCTCTTCGGTTAAATTTTCATCGGAGGCCTCTGCAAGCCAATTAAATTTAGCGTTATTTGTGAAAGAGGCAATGCCATGTGATGAAATTTGAAGCATTGTTAAAAACTCTGCCGAAGCAAAGGCGCAAACAGGTTTATGATGTTCTACAAGCACAAAATTACACGCCTCACCGACATCCGAGACCATCTTTAACCACCATTTGGGGTTGGATAAAAATCGTTCAATTGGAACATGCTTCACAGCAATATCATCCGGTTGCATAAACGCAGCTTTATATAGTAAATAAGGCGGAATAAAAGCCCCGTCTAAGGAAAGAGACAATAGTTGCTTTCCTTGATAATCAAAGGACATATCTTTATTGGTTAAATTGCCATCTTGAACAATGGCTACAGCATGACCGCGATCTATTCGTGTTTTGATAGCTTCAATATTGCAACGAAGAACGTCGGTTAAATTTTTCAATGCTTTTGGTTGGCTTTTAGACGTTTTATAAGACACAAAAGGCAAGCTAGAGTTCCGTTGAAGCCAACGGCTAGCACCCAAGCAATATCTATCTTTAAAACGTTCAAAACCCATAAAATACTCTTAATTGAGCAACTAATAACTTATGTAAATAATTTTGCAAGCTTTATATAACTCACCACATCCAAATTCTCCGCCCTTAATTGCGGATCTAGACCCAGCGCATCAATTGTTTCGGCGTAATCTTTTAGGCTGCTGCGGATCATTTTTCGGCGTTGGCCGAAGGCGGCGGCGGTTATGGTTTCAACGGCTTTGAAGCTTGGCTTCTCGTCCTCTTGTAGCATTTTGGGGCGTAGCATGACAACACTTGAGGTGACTTTTGGTGGTGGGGTGAAGGCGGATGGGGAGAGGTCGAAGAGCTTTTTTGTTTCGCATAGCCAGTTGCTCATGACGGCTAAACGTCCGTAGGGTTTGTCGCTGACACTTGCCACGATGCGCTGTGCGACTTCTTTTTGAAACATGAGGATGAAGCCGTCGAAGTTGGTGGGGTTATCGTAGATATCTTTGAGCCAGCCGAGCAAAAGCGGCGTTGCGATGTTGTAGGGAAGATTTGCCACGATGACGCGCGGCGCGGGGGTTAGGGATTTTATATCCAGTTTCATTGCATCCCCCTCGATTAGGGATAAACGTCCTTTCGCAGCTTCTTGTAGCCCCGAAAGTGCGTCAATCGCGCGCGGGTCAAACTCTATGGCTGTCACGCTTTGCGCGTCCGAGCGTAGCAAGCTGCGGGTTAATCCGCCTGGGCCCGGGCCGATTTCGATGACGTGTTTACCTGCCAAGCCTCCGACCGCGGCATCCGCATGCCGTGCAATTTTGTTCGTAATATTTTGATCCAGCAGGAAATTTTGCCCCAATGCCTTATCCGCACGCAACCCATGCGCGTTAATCACATCACGAAGCGGGGGGAGGGTGTCGAGTGTTTCACTCATTGTGAAAGACGGCTCTCGATAAAGGCTGCGGATTTTAAATCCATTAATCGGCGTTGTTGCAGGCGTTCTAACCGTTCTAATCCCAGTGTATTGCGGATTTCTTGTTCGGGTGGGATGCTGCTTTGATCGACTACTCGTTTATCGCGCAGGGCAAGAATATGATATCCGGCAGGGCTGCGGATTGGTTCGCTAATTGTTGCTTTGTTCATATGTACAAGTACGGCATCCAGATCATCGGCAAGCTGCCCTTCTTGCACCCAGCCTAGATTGCCGCCCTTTGGTGCGCCGGGCGCGGAGGAGAATTGTTGCGCTAAACGAAAGAAGGGGGCTTTGCCGCTTCGTGCTTGTGCGATTAATTCACCAGCCAGTGTCTTAACCTTTGCATCATCCTTTGCCGTTGGTACGGCCAGAACGATTTCTGCCACTAGATATTCTGTCTTGCCGAGGTTGTTGGTATAACGCTCAACCACATTGGCAACATCATTATCGGTGATTGTAACTTTGGCACGTAAATCAATTTGCACAACTTTTGACCATGCAATTTGCGATTCAACTTGTCGTTCCATTGTTGCGACATTTACGCCGCCGGATTTCAGCATTGCACGGAATTCATCGGGTGAGAGTTTATTTTGCCCGGCAATGGTTGCAAAACCGTTTGCGATTTCCTCGCGCGTTACTTCGATATCAAGGCGCTTGGCTTCTTGCATTTTTAACTGCTCATCTATCAATGCGCCTACCACTTGTGAAGAAATTTGTGCGCGGACTTCCGGTTTATCGGGAAGGCGTGAGGATGCCATCACAAGTCGCATCCGGTCATTTAAATCATTCATCGAGATTGCATCTTCATTCACCACAATCGCAATACCCGATTGCATTGCGGCGGCGGGAAGGGCGATGAAAGTCATCAAACATATAGCAAGAAATATCCGCACCATTTACGCCGCCTCATTCAAAGATGTGTCTGCAAAACGTCCGCCTTTGCGGTAGCGTGTGAGGTAATTTGGTAAAATCATATCCAGTGCCGTTGCGTTCACACCTAAATCGATAAGCGTTAAGGCATCACCCGCAACGATATTATCTGTCTTAAGCGATTCTACCTGATCCCGTGTAAGGAGGGGGGTGGGCAATAGGCTTAAAAAAAACGCCTGCAATTTTGCTAACCCGAATGGTACAGGGACAAGCGGCACAGGGTTTTGTGTATATTCAAACATTTTTTCGAATAATGCTTTGAAGCTCATAACTTCCGGCCCGCCAAGGGCGTAGATTTTGCCGTGTGTATTTGCATCGTTGGTTGCCGCGATAACGGCATCGGCAACATCGCCGACATAGACGGGCTGGAATTTTGTTGTTCCGCCGCCGATAAGGGGGAGTATTGGCAAAACTGTGCTCATCCCCGCGAACATGTTAAAGAAATTATCATCTTCGCCAAAAATGATAGAGGGGCGTAGAATTACGGCATTTTTGAAATTTGAAAAGACGCCCTGTTCGCCTTCCAACTTGCTCTGCGCGTATTTTGATGTTCCGGTATCACAACCCAATGCAGAAATATGCACAAAAGAGCTGACGCCTGCCTTGGAGGCAGCTTTGGCAATTCGAACGGGTAGATCGACATGCACCCCTTGAAATTTTTGCCGCGCATTTTCAAACAAAATTCCGATGCAATTGACGACAATCTCGGAACCCTCAATTGCTTGTGTGATGCTCTTGGGGTCGGAATAATCGCATTGGAACGGCACAACTTGCCCGACATTCCCGTAAGGTTTGAGGAAATAAGCCCGCTCCGGCACGCGTGTTGCAACTTTCACCCGAAAGCCTTTGGCCGCCAATTCACGGACAATTTGCTTGCCTACAAAGCCCGTTCCACCGAAAATAGTTGCTGTTTTATAATTTGCGGTCATTGTTATTTCTCCACTTGCACAACCATACTTTAAGTAACATATTCGCTTATCCAACCGAATAAAAGAGTGATGATCAAAAATTCCCTCCCCATTGCCGTTTTAATGCTATGTGTCTTGTTTTGGGGGAGGTCACTGCATGCGCAATTTACACCGGTTAATACGGGTGCAATCGGTAAACCCGTTGTTGTGGAGCTATTTACCTCCCAGGGGTGTTCGTCTTGTCCGCCTGCGGATGCTTTGTTGACGCAATTATCACACAATCCGAATATTATTCCGCTTTCTTTCCATGTGACTTATTGGGATAGCCCGCGCATCCAAAACCCCCTTAGCCATGAATTTGCAACGGATCGGCAAAAGCGTTACCAGCGCGCGTTAAGCACGCGTAACCTCTTTACGCCGCAAATGATTGTGAATGGGAAGGTCTCGTTTGTGGGGACAAATCGTGGTGATTTGCAAAATGCCTTAAAAAGCGCAAAGCCTTTGCATCGGATTGATGTCCGGAAAATGGGCGCAGGGGCGATCGAGATTACATTGCCGGATTTGCCGGATGATCAATATTTAAATTATACGCTGACGCTTGTTGGGGTGAAGGCGGCGCAAACCATGCGCGTGGAGCGCGGTGAAAATCGGGGGAAGACCATTACATACACCAATGCCGTTAATCACATCCAGCCCTTAGGCAGTTGGATCGGCAATCCGGCGCGGCGTGTTATCTCCCTCCCGCCGGGGGTGGAGATAGAACAAATCACTGTTCTTGCCCAAGCCGGAGGCTATGGCGAGATTGTCGCGGCGGGGCGGATGTAAAATAAATATTTACATAAATATATAAAATGTGTATTTTCTATGCATGAATACACAGCCTAATATTACGCTCGCACGTCCTAATGATCCTTCTGTAATGCAAACAGGCCTTACAGAAGTTTTTTTGGATAACGCTTTATCTCAAACATATCCCGCAAGAATTTTAACCAGAACTTCAGCCAAAAAATTAACATTGCGACCAAAATTTGAGACTGCTTGGCAAGCAATGCTGTCAGATCAAGAATTTGTCATCGCAAATATAGATGCAAATGGACAAGCAATTCTTGAATTCATGCCAAATGCATTTGAGCCTATACAAACAGAACTTAAACAAATGGCAGAAGCTTACGCACACCTGAGTGGAGAAGATTATATAGAAATAACAATTGGAAAGTCTCCGATTGGAAAAAAACCACACCCACATAATTTTCCTGTCTTAAATTGTAGCTGGTTTTGCCAAGGGACCAACTGGATAGGACCAGCGGGTTTAAATATTGTGGAAGAAGGTAATCTTTTTTATTTTCCAAAGAATTTTTGGCACGCATCCACAATCGCAAATGAAAATGAAAAACGATTTACAATGGTTTTGACGCCTGCTGGTGAAATTTAATCCCCCTTCTCAACAAAGCTATCCATGACGCGTTTTTGTCCTGCTTTGTCGAAATTGATGTCTAGTTTGTGGCCGTCAATATGGATGATTTTGCCGTAGCCGAATTTATCGTGGAAGACGCGGTCGCCGCGTGTGAAGATTGTTCCGCTTTCGCTCATGACTTTGCGTTCAACGGGCGCGCGGCTTTGTACTTTCGGGGCGAAGCCGCTGCTGTCCCAATGGCTGGATCGTCCTGCGCTTGCTGCGCTGATCTCGCTGCTAACCTCGACATATTCTTTGGGGAGTTCATCAACAAAGCGTGAGGGAACAGCATTGACCCAGCTGCCGTACATGCGTCGGTTGGCGGCGAAGGAAATATGCGCCCGTTTTTTCGCGCGCGTAATCCCGACATAGGCCAAGCGGCGCTCTTCCTCTAAGCCCTTCATTCCATTCTCATCCATACTACGTTGCGAGGGGAACAGCCCTTCTTCCCATCCGGGCAGGAACACATTTTCAAACTCCAGCCCCTTTGCTCCATGTAGTGTCATGATGGTCGCATATTCGCCGCCTGATTGATCTTGGTTTTCCAGCACAAGGGCAACATGCTCTAAAAATTCCGGTAGGCTGTCATATTCTTGCATACCCGAAATCAGTTCTTTGAGGTTTTCGAGCCGCCCTGGGGCTTCGGGGGTTTTGTCCTCTTTCCACATTCGCATATAACCGGATTCATCGAGGATCTGCGCCGCTAGCTCGGCATGATTTATGCTCCCTACCAAACTCCGCCAGCGCCCGAAATCATCGAGCAGCTTCATCAATGTCGCCTTGACCTTCGGGCGGAGTTCGTCCGTTTGCGTTAGATCCATAATGGAATCGTGCAGATTAATGCCGTGGTTGCGCCCATATGCATACAAAGTTTGTATCGTTGCGTTGCCGATGCCGCGCTTGGGTGTGTTGACGATACGCTCTAATGCTAAATCATCTGCTGGTTGAGCTACTACGCGTAAATAGGCCAGCGCATCGCGGATTTCCATTCGCTCGTAAAATCGGGGGCCGCCTAAAACTTTGTATGGTAGGCCAAGCTTGATAAAGCGCTCCTCGAACTCCCGTGTTTGAAATCCGGCGCGGACAAGAACGGCAACGCCGTTTAGAGAGCATCCTTTGCGCTGTAATTGCTCGATTTCTTCGCCGATCCAGCGTGCTTCGGCTTCGCCATCCCAAAGGCCGCGTACTTGCAGCTTATCGCCGTCCCCTGCGTCTGACCAAAGCTCTTTGCCTAGTCGCCCTTCATTATTGGCGATGACGGCATGGGCGGCTTTTAGGATATTGTTGGTGGAGCGGTAATTTTGCTCGAGCCGGATGATTTTTGCGCCTTCGAAATCTTTTTCGAATTTCAGGATATTGCCGACTTCCGCGCCGCGCCAGCCATAGATTGATTGGTCATCATCGCCGACGCAGCAGATGTTTTTCGAGCCTTGGGCAAGCAGGCGCAGCCATAAATATTGCGCGACATTCGTGTCTTGATATTCATCCACCATGATATAGCGAAAGCGCCGATGGAAATCATCCAGCACATGGGCGTGCTCGGGATTTTTTAAGATTGTAATCATGTGAAGGAGTAGATCGCCAAAGTCGCATGCATTAATGGCGCGCAGGCGATCCATATAAATCCGGTAGAGCATCGGTAGCTTTCCATCTGCGACATCGCCGACTTCGTTTTCGTCAATGCTAGCGGGCATGAGGCCGCGATCTTTCCAACGATCGATAAAGCCAATCATCGCTTTTGGCACCCATTTTTTGGTGTCGATCTCGTTCGCCTCCATGATTTGTTTGAGGAGGCGCACCTGGTCGTCGGGATCGAGGATGGTGAAATTGCTGCCTAACCCCACTAAATCTGCATGGCGGCGTAGCATGCGTGCGGCGAGGCTGTGGAAGGTGCCGAGCCACATGCCACTTGTCACGTCGTAGCCGTTAGGCGAAGACGGATCCACGGTTTGCCCGCCCATGAGGCTGCTGACGCGCTCTTTCATCTCTTGCGCGGCCTTGTTTGTAAAGGTGACGGCCAGAATTTGTGAGGGATATGCCCGTCCGGTATTGAGTAAGTGCGCGAGCCGTGTTGTTAAAACCCGTGTTTTCCCCGTTCCTGCACCCGCAAGTACGAGCACAGGGCCGTCCAACGCCTCAATCGCTTCGCGTTGTGGATCATTCAGCCCTTCAAGGTAAGGCGGGGTGGTGGATGGTTCGGGAATCGGATCAAAATGCATCCCATAAAGCTAACGCTTTATGCATGATAAGCAAGCCTTAAGAGGCGGAGGATAAACGTCCGCTTACGGTTGCGGTTGCGCTGGCGATTTGGTTGCGGCCGTTGTTTTTCGCCACATATAGGGCGCGGTCGGCACGTTCGATGATATCTTCGGGGGTTTCGCCTTTGATATATTCCGCCGCACCACCGGATAGGGTAATTCGCCCCATTTTTTCGTTTGTGTTACGGTTTACAATTTCTTTTCCCGCCACCGCGAGGCGCAATGCATTTGATAATGTTACTGCGCTTTTTAAATCTGTATTAGGTAGGATCATTACAAATTCCTCCCCGCCATAACGTGCGACAACATCACGGCCCTTAACCCCATCAAAGAGGGTTTTACCGACAAGGCGTAGAACTTGATCGCCGATTTGATGACCATAATTGTCATTAAATTCTTTAAAGTGATCAATATCAAACATCACAAAGGTAAAGGTTTCCCCGCCATCTTGCGCGGCTTCGGCGCAGGTACGTGCGATTGCCGCATCTAAGGCTTTGCGGTTTGAAAGTCCCGTCAGGCTATCTGTCATGGCTTCTTTACGAACCCGTTCGAGATCGTTTTGTAATTCTTGCATTACAAGGTTGGATTGCACCAATGCTTCTTCTAATTTTGCATTTTGCGCCAGCATATTTTTTGTTGTTCCAACAACATCATTTAATGCTGCCCGCGCTTCTTCGATCTGTATATCGCCAGCGAGTTTTTCGGTTACGGTTTCCAATGATTTATTATATTCGGTTGTCGCATTTTTAACATTTTGGACAATGCCGCCAACAGCATCAATAGTCATATTGATCTGATCACCGGCCTTTTCGACCCGTTCATTTTGTGCGGAATTGCTTAAATAACGATGATGCAGCTCCTGGCACTGCTCATGCGAGAATTCCGCGCCGCTAATCTCCAAAATCTCAACCGCACGAACAAGTTCGGCATCCAGCTTGCCATAGTAAACATACCATAGTTCGTACATCTCGGGTGATGGCGGGTAGCCACCGCTCGCAATGCGCTGCATTGCTGCTTCAGAGAATTTCTTCGCCTGTTCTGCCGATTGTAAATATTCCACGCGTATCTGATACCTAATTATTTTTTTATAATCTTAACAGTCCCACTATTTCAAAAAAAGGTTAAAACTCTATGAAGCTGTAATTTTTTATATCGGCACAACCTGCGATATATCCGTTACAACGGTGAAAAGAGAGTCCGGCTCTTGCCGCAAAAACCCGCTATCGTAAGTATAGCATATTTGCTGTAGTAGAGCATCCCAATATCCATGCGTATTAAGAATATAAATCGGCTTGTCATGAAGCCCTAATTGTTTCCATGTTATTACCTCGAAAAATTCCGCTAATGTACCAAGGCCGCCTGGTAAGACGAGGAACGCATCGGCTAAATCTGCCATTTTTGCTTGTCGTGATTGCATATCATCGGTGATATGCAATTCGCTTAATCCCTGATGCGCGACTTCTTTGTCTATCAGGATTTGCGGCATGACACCGATCACGCGGCCCTTGGCTTCCAACGCTGTCTCTGCGAGGATGCCCATTAACCCGACATTCCCACCGCCATAGACAATTTCATATTCTTGGCGCGCACAAAATGTCCCGACATCGGCGGTCAGCCCCTTATATTTTTTATCAATGTTGGAAGATGACGCGCAATAAACACAAAGTTTAAAGGCCATTATTCTTGCTCTTCTTTTTGTTCCGCAGCCATTTCAACCGTTACGGGCGTTAAGGTGTAATTCTCTTCGTCCCATATGATGATTTGCGCCGTGCAAGATGGGTTTTCAATGGTGAGGGTTGGGCATACTTCGTCTTTTGCTTCACCTAAAGCATGATCCCAATCATGTGCGCATGCCGCATCCAGATCAAAAATCCAATTACGAGGCAGGCCGCCTTGCGTATCTTCGGTCACTGCAATCACACCGATTGGCGTTTTATCCGCGCCAATTCGCAAGCCTTTGATCATATAATCGGGTGTTCCATCGCAATTAAAATCCCCCTCAACCCGTGATCCATAGGCCCAATACACATCCGCATCCTTGGTCGATAGGTGATTAAGCCAGCGCGGCGTTGTTAAAAGCGGTTGTTTGATTGCCAGCGCCTCTTTCTTATCCGCAAAAGTGTCGAGCCGGTTTTGAGTTTCTTTATATCGGCATTCAAGTTCCCTTAAGCGTTGTAACCCCTCTTCATCCGTTTCATGCGATTCCCAAGCGCATTTCGTGTCACGATACGCGACCCAGCGTTGTTGATCCGCACGAAAGGCCGCGCCCGTATCGCTATCTTTTTCAAGTAAAATTGCATCGTAGGATTCATTTAGCGCCGCGCTTGCCCCATCATATTTTTGTTGCGCACAGGCAATTTCATCCGCCGTGTTTTTTGCATTTTCACATGGATCGGCAACGGCATATGCCGGATGGGAAAGCATTAATAAAAAAAGGCAGGCAAAAAGAAATCTGAACATAGACTTTTATACCGAAACCCTGCCGGATATCACAAGATAATTTTCACAAAGAGATAATTAAGCACCCATTGTATCTTGCATCGCAGGTGCGGAATCAAAGTTGGCGGCAAGAGATTGTTTCATCGCCGCAGTTTCAAGGCTATTCCCTGCCGCCGGTTTTCCGCCCAACGCAACCGCTGCTCCTGTATGATCAAATGCTGTTACATGCGGCATATCTGCCCCACCATTTGCCACAATGACTTGCGCGGGCGGTAATTCTTTTGCAAAGGCAATACCATCAGCATTATAAGGCGGTTCTTGTGCATTTTTGACGATACCATCCATGCCTTTACCCGCTTCTTTAATTCCTGCCTGTGCATCATGGAGCGCATGAAGCTCTGGGAAGGCTTTGCCAATACTTTGCGGGTCCTCCGGATTGCAATACATGATATCCTTCAAATCTCCGGCCTCTAAAATTGCCTCCCAATCGAACGATGATTGCCCCATATCCGGCGCCGCATCGGCATTTTGAATAAGGCCAGTATTTTGTTGATTATCATGACAACTTGCGCGCAACGTATCCGCAACTTTCGTCATTATTGCTTCTGGTGAAGATGTGCGATCCGCAGCAATATCACCAACCATTGCAATAGTGCTTGCCGCTTGAAATGTTGCCATACTTCCGCCGCCTGCCGTGGATAATGCATCAACACCAATTTCTGCGACTGATTGTGGTCCTTGTGTATTTGGAAATACCGCCCCTGCCGAAGACCCGTTTGCCTTACATGCGGCTGCAATTTCGCCCTGCATGGCTTTCACACCTTCGCCAACTGCGGCTAATGTTTGCGCATTTTCTTGGTGTGCCGATGCGCATGCTTTTTGTCCTGCTTGCGCTGCTGCGGCTGCCCCTGGCTTGGTTGCATCGACCGCCGGTGGTGCCGTAACAGGCTTAACATTCATGTTAGGAAGTGCGGCCTGAAGGATGGTTTGTTTCGGCGCAGAAGCGGAATTTGCAGCAGAAAGAGACGGGTTTGAGGCAAACCCTGTCGCTAAATCAAATGCTGGCTTTGAACTAAGCCCTAAACTCATTACACACCACTCTTCGTTTTTATTCTTTTAGAGTGCTTTTAGTGTATGAGAATTTGGTTAAGATTTTATGAAGATCGATGGTGAATTGTTTTATTTCAATGGCTTATGGTGAATTTAAAGCAAATTTACGCGTTTATACCCCAATGCCTCGGCAATATGCATTTTGGAGAGCTGCTGCGGTGCATCCTCGTGTCCATATGCCCCTAAATCGGCAATTGTTCGTGCAACGCGTAAAATGCGGTAATAGCTTCGGGCGGAAAAGCGGCCTTTTGCCATGGCTTGGTCGAGGAGCTCTTTTGCTTCGGGTTCCAGGGCGGCGATGACATCTAGCGCTTTGCCGTCTGCGCGGGCGTTAATTTCGCTTTCCAAGCCTAAATCGGCGGCGCGTTTAAGCTGTATATCCCGTGCGGCGGCGACTCGCGCCGCGACGATTGCTGATTCCTCCCCTGCCGGTGCGTTTAAATCTGCGATTTCGACGCGCGGTACGTCGACTTGCACATCAATTCTATCCAACATTGGCCCTGATATCTTCCCTTGATAATCTGCGGCGCAGCGCGGGACTTTGGTGCATTCCAATTCCGGATCGCCTAAATGCCCGCAGCGGCATGGGTTCATGGCTGCGATTAATTGGAATTGCGCGGGGTATTTAACGTGGCTGTTTACCCGCGCAATTAATGCATTGCCGCTTTCCAAGGGTTGGCGTAGGGATTCGAGTGTGCTGCGTGCAAACTCGGGTAATTCATCAAGGAACAGCACGCCGTTATGCGCCAAGGATACTTCCCCCGGCTTGACCTTCTGCCCGCCACCAATCAGCGCGGGGAGCGAGGCGGAGTGGTGCGGGTCGCGGAAGGGGCGGGCGCGTAGCAATCCGCCTTCGGGCAGGCTTCCGGCTAAGGAATGGATCATTGATACTTCCAATGCCTCTTTGGGGGAGAGGGGCGGTAAAATTCCTGGTAGGCAAGAGGAGAGCATTGATTTCCCCGATCCGGGCGGGCCGATCATGAGCATATTATGCCCGCCTGCTGCTGCGATCTCTAATGCGCGTTTTGCGGTTTCTTGTCCCTTTACCTCCGCTAAATCCGGCCCTTTCGGGGTGTTATCAGTGTCCAGTTGCGCTTGCGGTCGTGCTAAGATTTGCGTGCCTTTAATGTGGTTGATGAGCTGTAGCAAATTGGCTGGCGCTAAAATATCCAGCTCCCCCGCCCATGCGGCTTCTGCGCCGCAATCTTTGGGACAAATTAGTCTTAGGTCGGCGTTATTGGCATACATGGCGGCGGGGAGAATTCCGGCGACGCTGCGGATTGAGGCATCTAGGGATAATTCACCGAGGACGAGGCATTCTGCTAGCTCTCCTTTGGGTAAAACCTCCATCGCGCCGAGCACGGCCAGCGCAATGGGAAGGTCAAAATGCGATCCTTCTTTGGATAAATCGGCCGGCGCCAAATTCACCGTTAGGCGTTTGGGGGGCAGGGAGAGGCCGAGCGCGTGGAGCGCGCTGCGTACTCGCTCCTTACTCTCCGCCACGGCCTTATCAGGAAGGCCGACAATGGTAAAGGCAGGGAGGCCATTTGCAATCTGCACCTGTACATCCACAGGGCGAGTCTCCACCCCCGCAAATGCAACTGTATTAACCCGCGCGACCATAAAACCCGACTTTTCCACACCAATAAATTGTGCACTAAAACATTGAAATACAACATCTTTATGCCATATCGCATCAATAAAGAAAACCCCATTAACAATTCCTTTACCTTTACCCCTTAAACCAGTGAGTAAGAAACGAAACACAACGGACAAAATTCAGGAATAAAACAATGTTAAACGATAAAGATTTAGCGCAAATAACAAACGCCCTTCAAACACCGATGATCGTGCAAGATATTCTTAGTGGTGCGGGGGAGCTTACGAATGATGTTCATTTAGGATTGCATGAAATTATCAGCGAAGATCAACC
>JBOEFZ010000003.1:0-28885 GCA_050633165.1 Alphaproteobacteria bacterium
AACGTCATGGGCGTCGCCAAGGCCGCGCTTGAGGCCTCCACCCGCTACCTCGCCGCCGATCTCGGCCCCGAAGGTATCCGCGTCAACGCAATCAGCGCAGGGCCAATGCGAACCCTCGCCGGCGCAGTCATCGGCGGCGCACGCAAAACCTTCAAATACAGCGTCGCAACCTCGCCCCTCCGCCGCCCCGTAGAGCTAGAAGAACTCGGCGGCACAGCAACCTATCTATTATCCGATATGTCCGGCGCAGTAACCGGCGAAATCCACTACGTAGATTGCGGCTACAACGCCATGGGCATGCCCGAGCATGATCAGTTGGATGAGCTTTGAAAAAACTTATTTGCATAAGGTGGATGGTGCATGCTAAACAGGCCATCTTAATTTTGCGATAAGGAAGGCAGATGTCCCCAAAAAAAACTACTCAGCTAGCCCTAACAGGCGGATTTAATGGCGGTAACGGCAGCGATGGCGAAGCTTTCGACGATGTTCTTGCAATAATGCTGGATACGGCATTTTTCCGTTTTCCAGACGAGCCTCATACTTATATGAATTGGGCATTATCAATGGTTGATAGTGCTCATGTAGGCGATGAGTTTGAAAATATGCGTGAAGACGCGCATTTGTATATTTTGAAACGTCAGTACGATATAAGCAATGAAAGAGGCGGTTGGGCGCGAGAACACCTTGAAGAGTTTGAAAATTTTTTGAATTCAGGCGATTGTAAAGTGTTCAAAAGTGCTTTTGATCGTTTTCTAAAATATACAGGTTTTGAAAGTTTCCAAGAATTAAGGAGCGTTGTAAATATCCATCGCCCAGTCACAAGACTGCCAAGTCAAATACCAGGTGTTGTCACACTTGATTTTTCACGTACTAATTAATATTAATGCACCCGAAACACTGATTCCTGCAACACATCCGGAACATCCGTAAAGAACCCATCCACTCCCCATGATAACAAAAACCGTGCGCGGTCGGGATCGTTGATGGTGTAGGCCAGAACGGGCAGGTCTAGGTCAATCGCACTTTCAACCTGATCACGCGTGGCGGTGTTACCGTTGAGGTTAATCGCCGAAATTTCCAGATATTCCACCAAATCCGCCCAATTCTCCGGCCATTCCTCGGGCAGCAAAAGCCCGCGCGCCCAATCACTCGTCATTTCATGCGCGGCCTCAAGGCTCACATGCGAAAAGGAGGAAATCAGCAACCGTTCATGATCATCCCAAATCGAGGATAACACATCCAGCGCAACCTCCGCCGTCTCGCGCTCTCGCCCGGGGCAGGGCTTAATCTCTAGGTTCAATCCCAAATCCCGCTCAATCAACGCATCGACAGCAGCCTCAAGGGTCGGAATTTTCGCGCCGATAAAGCTCTCGCCGAACCAGCTCCCCGCATCCATCTCGGCCAAATCCGCATAATCGGTTTGCGCGATGAGGCCGCCAACACCCGTCGTGCGCTCCAATTCATCATCATGGAAAATGACCGGAACCTGATCACGGGTCAGCTTCACATCAAGCTCAACCCACTTCACCCCCATATCGGCGGCGGTGTGAATCCCCTCAATCGTATTCTCCGGCGCATATTCTGCCGCGCCGCGATGACCGATGACTTGTGGTGGTTGGAATTGGGGCATGTCATTATACCGTCATCCCGCGACTTGATCGCGGGATCTTTCTGCTTATTGATGAGATCCCGCGGTCGAGCCGCGGGATGACGTGTGCGAGGCTAATTAAGCCGCGTCTTCTTGCGTGATTTCTTCGCCGGTTTCCTGATCAACGCGCTTCATAGAAAGCTTGATCTTACCGCGATCATCAATGCCCATAAGAAGCACTTTAACCTCGTCGCCTTCGCTCACAACGTCCGTAGTATTGGCGGTGCGGCCTTCTTGAAGCTCGGAGATATGAACAAGGCCATCCTTCGCGCCCATAAAGTTAACAAACGCGCCAAAATCAACGGTTTTCACAACTTTACCAGTGTAAACAACACCAACTTCCGGCTCATCCGTTAGGCCCTTAATCCACGCAACGGCGGCATCAATGGCTTCTTGGTTTGATGCGGCAACTTTGATTGTACCATCATCCTCAACATCCATCTTAACGCCAGTTGTCTCCGTAATCTCGCGGATAACTTTACCGCCCGTTCCGATAACGTCGCGGATTTTGTCCGTTGGAATTTTCAACGTTACAATTTGCGGTGCATTCGCGTTAAGCTCACTACGGCCTTCGGTCAAGGCTTTTGCCATCTCTCCAAGGATATGGATACGGCCTTCTTTTGCCTGATCCAATGCTTGGGTCATGATGTCTTCGGTGATGGAGGTAATCTTGATATCCATCTGAAGCGCGGTAATCCCGTTCTCTGTCCCTGCAACCTTGAAATCCATATCGCCAAGGTGATCTTCATCACCAAGGATGTCGGAAAGAACGGCGAAGTCTTCGCCTTCCTTAATCAATCCCATCGCGATACCCGCAACCGGTGCCTTAAGCGGAACACCCGCATCCATAAGCGCAAGAGACGTACCACAAACAGTAGCCATCGATGATGAACCGTTAGATTCAGTAATCTCGGAAACCGTACGCATTGTGTAGGGGAATTCCTCAGCCGTAGGAAGGAGCGGACGAATCGCGCGCCATGCCAATTTACCATGACCAATTTCGCGGCGACCTGGTGGGCCCATACGGCCCGCTTCGCCAACGGAATATGGCGGGAAGTTATAGTGAAGCAAGAAACGCTCACGATATTCGCCCGTCAATGTATCCATGATTTGCTCATCTTGACCAGTCCCAAGTGTGGAAACCACAAGCGCCTGCGTCTCGCCACGTGTAAATAGCGCAGAACCATGCGTGCGCGGCAATACACCAACTTCGGATACGATAGAGCGAACTGTGCTCAAATCACGCTCATCAATACGCTTGCCTGTCTTAAGGATCGCGCCGCGAACAACATCGGCCTCAAGGGATTTGAACTTGGACTTGATAAGGTTGGCATCAATACCCGCCTCTTCATCCGCGAACTTCTCAATCGCCGCATCACGCGCCGCGCCAACGGCTGTCTGACGCTCAAGCTTATCTGTAATCGCATAGGCTTTTTCAACATCCTTAGCGTAGGTCTTCTTGATGTCCGCCTCAAGCTTAACAATCGCTTCGGGTGTTTCAGGAATATCCCACATATCTTTCGCGCACATTTCGGCAAGATCGATAATACCGTCAATAACAGGTTGATAAGCCTTATGACCCGCCGCAACCGCGCCGAGCATCACTTCTTCGGAAAGCTCCTGCGCCTCTGACTCAACCATCAAAACGCCTTCTTTGGTTCCGGCAACAATCAGATCAAGGTCAGTCTCCGCAACGTCTTGCATTGGCGGGTTGATGAGGTATTCGCCGTCTTTATAACAAACGCGCGCACCACCGATTGGTCCCATAAACGGGATACCGGAAATTGTAAGCGCCGCAGATGCGCCAACAAGCGCAACCATATCCGGATCATTCTCAAGATCATGCGAGATAACGGTCAAAACAACCTGAACCTCGTTCAAGAATCCTTTGGGGAACAATGGGCGGATCGGACGGTCAATCAAGCGGCTCGTCAATGTTTCTTTCTCGCTCGGGCGTGCCTCACGCTTAAAGAAACCACCGGGGATCTTACCCGCCGCATATGTTTTTTCCTGATAATGCACGGAAAGCGGGAAAAAATCCTGCCCGTCACGAATGCTTTTTGCGCCGGTCACGGCACAAAGCACAGATGTCTCGCCAATCGTTGCAATCACACAACCATCCGCCTGACGCGCAACCTTACCCGTCTCAAGCGTGAGCGTTTGACCGCCAAATTCAATTTCTTTTTTATATACGTTAAACATTTAATGTTTACCTTTCTTATTGCCCCACCGCACCAAATCCAAAGATAGATTCATGGCGTCAAAACAGGGCATGGTTTTCAAATTTAAGGGGGATGTCCTCGGGCGGACTGTAGAGGCCAGAAGGGCGGCTTCTGACCTCAACGGTCAACCGGAAAGCATTCTCCCTTTCCAATTACGAATAGTCATGCCATTATCTGCACCAAATGTAAAGGAAACAATATGCCGACTAATTTCACCCCTAAAAAACGCCCCGTAGTCCTGTGCATCCTTGATGGATGGGGCATTGGCGACGGCGGAGAATTTGACGCAATCGCAAGCGCGGACACCCCGTGCTTTGACGCGATGATGGCAAACCACCCCAACACGACCCTAACCACATTCGGCAATGCCGTCGGCCTGCCCGAAGGGCAAATGGGCAATTCCGAGGTCGGGCACATGAATATCGGGGCAGGGCGCGTCGTCATGCAATATCTCCCCCGCATCGATAAGGCCTTCGCGGATGGCGAAGTTGCCAATAACAAAGACCTCCAATCCCTTATTGCGGATACCAAAGCAAGCGGCAACGCCGTCCACATTATCGGTCTCGTCTCCGATGGCGGGGTGCACGCCCATATAAATCATGTCCAATCCCTCGCGGATATCACGGCTGCGGCAGGGGTCAAAACCCACATCCACGCCCTAACCGATGGTCGTGATTGCCCTCCACAAAGCGGCAAAGCATTTATACAAGCTCTAGAAGATCACACGGCGGATAATGCGAATATCACGCTCTCCACCATCACCGGACGCTATTTCGCCATGGATCGCGATAACCGGTGGGAGCGTGTGGAGCGCGCCTATAACGCCATCATGAACGGAAATGGCGAGCCCGCCGATAATGCTGGCGATTTCATCCAGCAAAATTACGACAACGACACAACGGACGAGTTCATCGAACCCGCCATCCTCAACGGCTATGAAGGGTTTAAAGATGGCGACGCCATCATCTTCGCCAATTTCCGCTCTGATCGCGCGCGCGAAATCCTCAACGCCATTATGTTCGATGATTTCGACGGCTTCGCGAGGGCAGGGGGACAACGTGATATCGCCCACGCCATCTCAATGGTCGAATATTCCGATGAATTAAATAAAGTGATGAGCATCCTCTTCCCGCCCATAAAACATGAAAACATCCTCGGCGCGGTTCTCGCCGATCACGGCCTCAAACAAATGCGCATGGCGGAGACGGAAAAATACCCCCATGTCACATTCTTCTTCAATGCCGGGCGCGAAGTCCCCTATGACGGCGAAGACCGCATCTTGGTCGCCTCGCCAAAGGTCGCGACCTACGACCTCCAACCCGAAATGTCCGCACCGGAATTATCCGAAAAACTGCTGAAAGTCGTCGAAGCAAACGAACATGACGTAGTAATCGTAAACTTCGCCAACACCGATATGGTTGGGCATACAGGGTCAATCGAAGCCGCAAGAGCCGCCGCGCAAAGCGTCGATAGCACCTTATGCAAGCTAGAAGCCGCAGTACTCGCCAATAACGGAATATTGCTGGTAACGGCGGATCACGGCAACGCCGACCAAATGTTCGACCCCGCCACCAACGGCCCCCACACCGCCCACACCCTAAACCCTGTTCCCTTCATCGTGGTGGGCGATGATAACGCAACGCTAAAGGAAGGCGGCAAACTAGCCGACATCGCTCCAACAATGCTGCATTATGTAGGGATAAAGCAGCCGGAAGAGATGGATGGAGACGTGTTAATAACCAAATAAAACTCCGTCATGACACGGCTTGTACCCAAAGGACAGTAACTCCGTGTGATCCAGTGAGTATAGGGGATGGATTGCCGCGCCGCTAAAGCTCCTAGCAATGACAGGCAGGCGGGACAACAAAAAAGGCCACATTTCTGTGACCTCTTTCAAACTCTTTAATCTCTGTGGCTCTTAACGACGCAAGCCAAGCTCTTTAATCAACGCCTTATAACGCCCTTCATCTTTTTTCTTCAGATAATCAAGCAACTTACGACGCTTCGCCACCATCGCGAGCAAACCGCGGCGTGAGTGAACATCTTTCTTATGCTGCTCAAGGTGATCGGACAGATAGTTAATCCGTGTTGTTAAGATAGCAACCTGAACCTCCGGTGAGCCAGTGTCACCTTTCTTCGTTGCGAATTTTTCTACCGAAGCAGTCTTTGCTGCTTGATCTTTATATAGTGCACGTTCCGACATCATTTTCTCCTATGGGTTTAAATATTAAATACACGAACGGGTTTCACGCTTGGCCCTTCAATCTCAACGATCGCAACCGCTTGATCCTGAAAAACCGCGAGAGCCTCACCCTCGCCATCCAAAACCTCCAAACGGTGGAAATCGGATTTTGAGATAAAGCTCAACGCTTGCCCATTCCGCAAAACGGCCACTTCGTTGCTGTTTAATGCAAGAGCCGGGATGTCGTCCAGACCAACTTGCACAGGCAGTAAAGCCGCTTCACGCGCCGCAATATGATCCATCTCCATCAAATTATCAAGCAAAATCGCATCATCCGCATAAAAATCACCAACCGCTGTCCGGCGCAACGCCGAAACATAGCCGTAACAGCCAAGCTTAACCCCCATATCCCGCGCGATTGAGCGCACATATGTCCCCTTACTGCACGTCATGACAAAGCTAGTGTCATCCAACCTTTCATCCGTCATCCCCGCCTTGAGCGGGGATCTGGTTGCTATTGGCACGAGGTCCCCGTTTTCACGGGGATGACGCACTATTTCAAGGCTCTCAACAAAAACATCCCGCTGCTTAATCTCCACCGCTTCACCCTTACGCGCCAAATCATACGCCCGCTGCCCGTCAATCTTCACGGCGGAAAATTGCGGCGGGGTTTGGGTGATTTCGCCGGTGAAATCAGGCAATAATGCCTCTATATCCGCAAGGGCAGGGCGCGTATCACTGCTCGCCACCACATCCCCCTCCGCATCATCCGTGCTGCGCTGCTCGCCCCATGTCACGGTAAATTCATAGGTTTTAAACGCATCTTGGATATAAGGAATCGTCTTCGTCGCCTCCCCCAGCGCAATCGGCAAAACGCCACTGGCGAGCGGATCAAGCGTCCCCGCATGCCCGACTTTCTGCGCATTCATGATGCGGCGAATTTTTCCGATAACTTGTGTAGAGGTTAAGCCAAGCGGCTTATCAACATTGACCCAGCCACTAACCTTATCACCCTTTTTATTTCGTCTGCCCATAAGAAACCCCTTTATTATATGTCATTGCGAGGAGGCACGAAGCAAATGCAGAGCATTTGTTCGCCTATAAAGCAAACAAATCTTCGATTTGCTTTGTGCCGACGCGGCAATCCAGCACCGATGGTATTGGTTAAAGCAGGTGATGGATTGCTTCGCTTCGCTCGCAATGACGAGCATAGTGAAGCTCCTTCGCAACTTCGTTCCTTCGCGTTAAAACCTATCCCTCATCATCCGGAATATGAACATCACGCAGCAACGCATCAATCCGCTGCGCTTCTTCAAAACTTTCATCGCGGACAAATTGTACCTTTGGGGTGAATTTCATATTGGATTGGCTGTTGATTGCCTTAGAAAATTGCTGTGCCTCGGCATTCAGGGCAGGGAGTATCTCATCCATATCCACCCCGCCGAGCGACATCACATACGCCCGCGCATTGCGCAAATCCGGCGTAACCCGAACCTCGGAGACCGTTACCGCGCCATTGAGCAACGCCTCATGCCCAAAATGCCCACGCTGCAACACTTCGGCAATAATATGCTTAATCTGCTCCCCAACGCGGAGCATCCGTTGCGATGGCCCTTTTTGTCCTAAATGAGATTTCATGGGATTGCCCTAGGTTACGACACGCTTCTCTTCGATAACATCATAACATTCGATAATGTCCGCCGCGCGGATATCTTCGTAATTCTCGAACGCCATACCACATTCCGTACCTTCTTTAACGTCCTCAACCTCGTCTTTGAAGCGTTGAAGCGTTTTGAGTGTACCCTCGTGGATAACAACATCTTCACGAAGAAGGCGAACACGCGCCCCGCGTTTAACGCTACCGATTGTAACCTCACAACCCGCAACTTTACCAACCTTGGTAATGTTAAACACTTCCTTGATCTTGGCTTGTCCAAGATATTCTTCACGTTCAACCGGATCAAGAAGACCGGAAAGGATCGCTTTGGCATCATCAATCACATCATAAATAATGTTGTAATAACGTACATCCGCACCTTCGCGATGCGCTAAATCACGCGCCTGAGAATTCGCTCGTACGTTAAAGCCAATGATCAACGCGCCGGACGCCGCCGCCAATGTTACATCGCTCTCTGTAATCCCGCCAACGCCGGAATGCAGAACCTTAACGGCGATGCCTTCATTCTCCTCAACCATTTTATCAAGCGAGCCGATAATCGCCTCGACCGAGCCATGCACGTCACCTTTAATGATAACGGCCAAACGCTTATCTTCACCAAACTCGCGCTGCATTAGGATATCATCCATCGTTGCACGCCCTGTCACGACCTTCGCCGCTGCGGCTTCTTTGATCTTGCGCTGACGATATTCCGCAACTTCGCGCGCCTTACCCTCATCATTAACCACATTGAGCGGCTCACCAGAGCTAGGTGTGCCGTTAAGCCCTAAAATCTCGACCGGTTGCCCGGGGATGGCTTCCTTAACATTCTTACCCTGATCATTGATCAACGCCCGAACCTTACCAAACTGCGTTCCGGCAACAAAAATATGCCCAACGCGCAACGTTCCCTTTTCAATCAAAACAGTCGCGACAGAGCCACGCCCTTTTTCTTGCTTGGATTCAACGATAACACCCTGCGCCGGACGGTTTGGATTGGCTTTCAATTCCAAAACTTCCGATTGCAAGAGGATCGCTTCCTCAAGCTTATCAAGATTCGTCCCTTGCTTCGCGGAAACTTCAATACATTGAACATCCCCCGAAAGCTCCTCAACCACAATTTCATGCTGAAGCAACTCGGTCTTCACCTTCATTGGGTCGGCATCGGGCAAATCAATTTTGTTCACCGCGATAATGATCGGCACACCTGCGGCCTTGGCGTGATTAATCGCCTCCACCGTTTGTGGCATCACGCTATCTTCGGCCGATACAACAATCACACAAATATCGGTAACATTCGCACCACGTGCACGCATCTCGGTAAAGGCCGCGTGACCGGGGGTGTCAAGGAAGGTAATCTTCTCGCCCGATGGCATGTTAACCTGATACGCACCAATATGCTGCGTAATGCCGCCCGCCTCGCCGGACACAACATTCGTCTTACGAAGCGCGTCAAGAAGTGATGTCTTACCATGGTCAACATGACCCATAATCGTAACAACAGGCGGACGTTTAACCAGATCCGCTTCGTTATCTTCAATCCCATCAAGGCCAATCTCGACATCACCCTCGGTCACACGTTTAACCGTATGGCCAAATTCTTCGATAATCAGCTCCGCCGTATCCGCATCAACGCTCTGCGCGCCTGTCGCCATCACACCCATTTTCATGAGCGCCTTGATAACGTCTTTCGTTGCCTCTGTCATACGGTTGGCAAGTTCGGAAACCGTGATGGTTTCGGGCACGATAACCTCGCGATAAACCTTCTTCGCATCTTCTTTGGGCCCTTGCGCCGCAAGGCGAGCCTTCTCCCGCGCACGTTTTTGCGCCGCCAGAGACATGCTGCGGTCACGGTCATAATCTTTGTTTAGTGCCTGCGTCACCGTCAAGCGGCTATTGCGGCGATCACCCAATGTACGTGGCGGCGATTTCGGCGCAGCCTTCTTCAACTTATCACGATAGCTAACGGGATTGGCATCCGGCGTTGTGAAGTTGCGACGTGGACCAGTCGTGTTCGCCCCTGCGCCCGCTCCGGCACCTGTACGGTTTTGCAGCGGCGGCGCAGCATCTTGCGCATCTTGCGCCTTTTTACGCTCATCCGCTTCAATCGCTTCCATCTCGGCCAATTCCTTGGCGCGTGCATCCTCGGCAACAGATTTATTTTCCGCTTCTTCTTTTTTCTTATCTTCAATCGTAATGCGACGCTTCGGCAAAGACGTTTTCTTTGGCCCGTCATTGGACAACGCTTGCTGCAACGCTTTCGCCCGCGCTTCACGTTCCTGATTGGATAAGCGCGATGCCGCCGGAGCAGCTTCCGCCTTCTTCACCTCTTCTTTGGGTTTTGTATCATTGACCGAAGCAGTACGACGATTGCGGCGAACCTCAACGGCAACACCGCCACCACCCGCCGGACGCGGGGCAGGGGCGCTCCCGAGGCTAAGCGTTCCGCCGCCCCCAAGGCTAAGCGTCTTTTTGCCCGCTTCTTTTTTATCGTCTTTTTTATCTGTCGTTTCGCTCATAATATCCGCTGACGTAGGTCAATTTGTAATGGGGTTATACACCCGCGACATCGCGGGTGCAAAATATTTATGTTATTGGCATCATTAGCCGGCAGCAGCCTGAGGCTCTTCGTCCGCCCCCGCCTCACTTTTAGCTTCACTTTCCGCGTCAGCTTCGCCTGCTTCTTCTGCCTTTGCTTCATCATCCGCAAACCAGCCAAGCTCTTCCCGCGCTGCCATAACAACGTTGTTCGCCTCGGCTTCGGTCAACTCACCCTCACCAAGATATTCAACCAGCTCATCACCCGCCAAATCGGCAAGATCATCGAGGGATTTAACATCCTTCTCGCCAACCTTGAGGATTTGCGAAGGCGTGAGGCCGACAAACGCGATGAGATCATCTTTAATCCCAAGATCACTTTGCTTTTCCTCAAGCTCCTTTTGCTTCGCATCAAGATAAGCATTCGCACGGTTCTGAAGCTCCTCGGACAAGGCATCTTCGAACCCTTCAATCTGGCTCAATTCATCAACCGGCGTGTCGGAGATTTCCTCAACGCGGGTAAAGCCTTCGGCGACAAGAAGATGCGCAATCACATCATCAACATCCAACGCCTCGATGAACAATGTCGAACGTACCTTAAACTCTTCGGCGCGACGCTCGCTCTCTTCCGCTTCGGTCATGATATCGATATCCCAACCCGTCAACATGGACGCAAGGCGCACATTTTGCCCACGGCGACCAATCGCCAAGGAAAGCTGGTCATCCGGTACAACAACATCCATGCGGTTTGTTTCTTCATCCAAAACAACCTTGGCAACTTCGGCTGGCTGCAACGCGCTAACGGTGAAGCTCGCCAAATCTTCTGTCCATGGAATAATGTCGATCTTCTCACCGCCAAGCTCACCCACAACGGCCTGAACGCGGCTACCGCGCATACCGACACAGGCACCAACCGGATCAATCGATCCATCACGCGCCTGAACCGAGATTTTCGCGCGGCTACCCGGATCGCGGGCAACGGCTTTGATCTCGATCGTACCATCATAAATTTCCGGCACTTCTTGGGTAAACAATTTTGCCATAAATTCAGGGTGCGTACGGGAAAGGAAAATTTGCGGCCCGCGTGTTTCCTCGCGCACTTCGTAAATAATCGCCCGTACACGATCACCAACATTCAGATGCTCGCGCGGAATCCCCTCATCACGACGAAGAAGCGCTTCGGCTTTACCTTGAATATCAATCGTTGCATTGCCGTATTCAACGCGCTTAACAACGCCGTTGATAATCTCGCCAACGCGGTCTTTAAATTCAACATATTGACGCGCGCGCTCGGCTTCGCGCACCTTTTGCATAATAACTTGCTTCGCCGTTTGCGCCGCAATGCGACCAAAATCAAGCGGGGGAAGGTCATCGATAATCACATCGCCGGGAACCGCATCAGGCTTGATACGCTTGGCTTGCGATGGTGTCATTTGCACCAATTCATTCTCGATCTCTGTACCTTCCTCAACAATCTCGCGATAGCGTTGCAAGGAGATATCACCGTTCTCGCGGTTAATCGTCGCACGGATATCGTGATCAAAACCGTACTTGGATCGTCCGGCTTTTTGGATCGCTTCTTCCATCGCTTCTAAAACAATATCCCGTGCAATATTTTTCTCTCTCGCAACGGTATCTGCAACTTGTAGTAATTCCATTTTTTCTCTCCTTAAAACTTATGCAGTCGCTTTAATTAATGCATCGCTCATGACCAACTTAGCCTTTACGATTGTGTTAAATTTAATACTCGCCTCACCCTGATCGGTGATGAGGGTAATGGTTTCGTCTTCAACCTTCTCAATCCGCCCACGGAATTTGCGCTGTCCATTCTCCGCCGGAATATCCGTCTCGATCTTCGCATCGAACCCGATATAGGCCGTAAAATCCTCGATCTTCATCAAAAAACGATCAATCCCCGGCGAGGATACCTCAAGCCTGTATTTCCCGCTAATCGGATCTTCAACATCCATAATGGCGGCCACTGCGCGGCTGATCGAGGCGCAATCATCGACCCCAAGGCGCTTCGTCGCCGGGTCCTCGGCCATGATCTGCACAATCTGCGATCCGCCATCACCCGTGATCTTCACGCAATAGGGCGCAAACCCCAAATCCTCAATCACAGGGTTGGTAATCGCTTCAATCTTTGCTTCCAACGGCGTTCTACGCATTCAAATATTCCAACCTTCTAAAATTCCAAATCCCAATAAAAAAGGCGGGTCTTTATGACCCACCCTCATTATAATCTGAGATGTTGCATGCTTTATAAGCTGAGCATGGATAGATTGCAAGTTATTTCCGCGTGAAAATCAAATAAACCATACGATCCGCGCCTTTTGCGCGTTTCGTCTCGTACACCGTTTCAATCCATCCATCCGGCTTTGTCCAAAAATCCGCCGCGCTTTTGGCTTGCCATTCAAATCCGCCATGCGCAATGGTTTGCGTTACCATCCATTCCGCCAGATACGGCACATCCGTGCTCATAATCAATTGCCCGCCGTGTTTGAGGATGCGGGCAAAGCATTCTAAATTAGCCTGACTGATAATCCGCCGCTTATGATGGCGCTTTTTATGCCACGGATCGGGGTTAAGGACATACATCCCGTCCAATGAATTATCGCTCAGTGAATTGGCCACCATCATCGCATCATCCATATGCACGCGAATGTGGTCATGCGGATCATCCTTAATATCCTTCAAAAAATTCGCCATGCCGTTAATATAAGGCTCCGCCCCGATATAGGCAGTGTCTGGATGTTGCCGCATCAAGCCCGATAAATGCTCCCCATTGCCAAAGCCAATTTCGAACCAAGTGGCGGAGTAGGGCGCATCAAAGAACGAAGCGGGATCAAGCGTCCCGTCTTCCCGCAAATCCCCTGCGGGAATGGAAAGTGCAGGCAGCAGCGTATCCAGCGCATCCTGCCGCGCGCCTTTAATCGGTCGCCCAAGCTTACGCCCGAAGACCCGTTTTTCTTTTAATGAATTTTCTTTATCCGTCATTGCGAGCGTAAGCGAAGCAATCCATCACCTGTTATAACCGATAGTGCAAGAGCTGGATTGCCGCGTCGCTAATGCTCCTCGCAATGACGGTAAATTGATTATCCGATTAAGCGTTGTAATTCGCCGACCAAATCGGTTTTCTCCCATGAGAACCCGCCATCTGCATCCGGCGTACGTCCGAAATGCCCATAGGCCGCCGTGCGCTCGTAAATCGGGCGATGTAAATCGAGATGCGTCCGAATACCACGCGGCGATAGATCAACAAGCTGATTAATCGCTTCGATAATCTTCGCCTCTGGCGCGCTGCCTGTCCCATGGGTGTTCACGTAAAAGCCAAGCGGCTTCGACACGCCAATCGCATAGGCAAGCTGGATCGTGCAGCCCTCGGCATAACCCGCCGCAACAATATTCTTCGCCAAATACCGCGCCGCATAAGCTGCCGAGCGGTCAACCTTTGTCGGATCTTTCCCCGAAAACGCACCACCACCATGCGGCGCCGCGCCGCCATAGGTATCAACAATAATCTTCCGCCCCGTAAGGCCCGCATCACCAACCGGTCCACCAATGACAAAGCGTCCCGTGGGGTTAATATAAATCTCTTCCTCCGGCGGCATAAAACCTTCGGGCAAAACGCGCTCGATATACGGCATCACGGCGGCGCGTACATCATCATGGCTCATCGCCTCGCTATGCTGCGTTGAGACAACAACGGATGTCGCGCGTACAGGCTTATCATCACGATACTCAAGCGTAACCTGCGACTTCGCATCCGGCTCGATCCCGATAATCGCGCCGCTATGCCGTGCCTCGGCAAGGCCGCGCAGGATTTCGTGGGAATAGTGAATAGCCGAGGGCATAAGAACCTCCGTCTCATTCGTGGCATAGCCGAACATGATCCCCTGATCACCCGCGCCTTCCTCTTTATCAATACCCGTGCCCGCATCAACGCCTTGGGCAATATCAACCGATTGTTTGTGCAGCAGCACTTCAACATCCGCCGTGTTCCAATGAAACCCCTCTTGCTCGTACCCGATCGCCTTAATCGCGCCACGCGCGGCGGCCTCGATATCATCCTTCGTAATGTTATCCGGTCCGCGAAGTTCACCGGCCAAAACAACCTTATCCGTCGTCACCAACGTCTCACACGCCACACGGCTCTGCGGATCGGCGGCAAGGTATAGGTCGCATACCGCATCGGAAATCCGGTCACAGATTTTATCCGGATGCCCTTCGGATACAGATTCGCTTGTGAAAAAATAATCTTTTAGATTGTTGTTTTTCTCTGTAACGGGGGATAGCGCAGCTTGCGCAATGGATGCAGACATAAAACGACCTTTTCTTGTTCTTGAATTTCAAAGAAACTTAGAGCCTACACAACGCCGTTTCAAGCAAAAAGGTCAGGGAGGCGCAATTACTCGCCCGCCATCGATTTAATAAACCGCAAAATCTCTTTACGCTTTTGATCATCTTTAATGGAGTAATAGATACGCACAAGATCGAGCGTCTCTTTCTTTTGCATGATATCTTCGCCAGAACCGCCAAACGGCTCTTGCCCGTTATCCGAAAAACCGTAAGCACCGGAGCCTTGCGCCCCGTTCCCCTTATCCGCCCCAATCTGATCGTAAAAATAGCTGATCGGCACATCGAGAATTCTGCTGAATTGAAACAGCCGTCCTGCACTGATGCGGTTGACTCCATGTTCGTATTTTTGAACCTGTTGAAATGTCAAACCAATGGCCTCGGCTAACTTTTCCTGACTCATACCGAGTAATGAACGCCGAACACGCAGGCGCTTGCCCACATGAACATCAACACTATCCGGAGTACCTTTAGTTTTTTTGTTTGTCATAGCAATACTCTTTATATATACCCAGCTTCCCCTAACCCTTACGCAGGTTTACAAGTGTATGCAAGTAACCTTAAGTATTAGGTTTTATAAAAAATGCAATTTATCGTTTAAAATACCTCGGGTATACGAAGGCTAAAATAAGAGCGAGGCAAAGAAACGCAACATATATAACGTGGTTATAATATGACTTTTGTGAGTGCGATGCAAATTTGGTGGGTAACTGCACACTTATGGCATCTTTTGTGAATAGATCGCTTTGATGTTCCATAATACGGCCGAGTGGGTCGATCATGGCTGATACACCTGTATTGGCTGCTCGGATCACCGGAATACCGCTCTCGATTGCACGGAATTTTGCCTTTGCCAGATGCTGATACGGCCCCGCAGAATCGCCATACCACGCGTCATTGGTAACATTCACAATAAAATCCGCGCCCAATGGGGTGCGATTGGGAAATAAAATCTCGTAACAAATCTGCGAAATATATTTCAACCCGCCCAGACTTTCATGGACTTGCGGCCCGTCCCCACGTTCAAACCCTGTAAACTGCGTTACAGTCGGCAAGGGGATATAGCGTTGAAACGGGATATACTCACCAAAGGGCACAAGATGTGATTTGTCGTAAATATTCGAAACGCCGCCGGATTCATCGATGCTGATGATGGAGTTATAATAGCGATCCGGCGCACTCTCATGTCGTAGCGCCCCCGTAATGAGCGCCGCATCCCCGTCATAGCCTTTCAAAACACCGGAAATCTGCTCCATCACATAAGGCGTAGCCAAAAAACGCGGGCTCAGCGCCGTTTCCGGCCAGATAATAATGGTATTCGCAGCAGGCTTTTCTTGCTGCGATAGCTCAAGCGCAGTTTCAAAATGCCGGAACATCTTTCCCCGCTGCCATTTTTCGTGCTGCGGCGTGTTGGGCTGCACGATTCGGATGATCGTATCTTCATGCACGCCCATCGGCTGCACCATACGCCACGCGCCAAAGCCATAGCTCGCGGCAAAGCTTGCAAGAACCAACGCGCCCAAAATAATTTTATCGCGGCGGCCTTTGCCAACCAGCAAAAATCCCCCGACCCCCGCCCATAATATCGTCAGCGTGGTAAGCAAATAAACACTCTCAATCGCCGCAACCTGCGCAATCTCAAGCCATCCTTCCCATGTGTAGCCAAAGAGATTCCACGGAAACCCCGTAAACACATGCCCGCGCAACCATTCGGTGAGGCTAAGCAGTGCCACAAACCCGATATAGCCCGAAACCCGCGTCAAATCCAAAAACCGCACGGCAACATACCCCGCCAGTCCAAAGAACAAACATAGCAGGGCAGGGAGGCCACACACCGCCAAGGGATACGCCCACGCATACGGGTTATTCTCAACCAACAATGCATTCCCGATCCATGACAGGCTAAAAATAAAATACCCAAGGCCAAACGCCGCCGCGCGCCAAAACCCTTGCCACCCGCTCTCGGCCTTGGTTAGCGCCCAATACAAAACACTAACCCCCACAAACAATAAAGGCCACAGCAAATAAGGCGCCATTGCAAACGCGGAAAGAGAGCCGGCAATAAAACACAAAAAAATCGCCCCGATAGGGCGCTTTAAAATATTGGATATATTCGCGATAAAACTCATTCCGCCGCCTCAACCTTTGCCACCGGAACATTCCGCACGCGTATCAAATGCACACGTCGCGGGTCGGCATCCATAATTTCAAACACCATGCCGCTGCTATGCTTCAACCGCTCGCCCCGCGCCGGAACACGCCCCGCGAGGGTAAAGACCAACCCGCCAAGTGTATCATTCTCCTCACGCTCCTCGTCTTTTAAAACGTGACCATAACGGCCTTCAAAATCCTCAATCTCATACCGTGCATCAACCAATAATGCCCCGTCATCCTGCTCGAGAATCTGCGTTTCTTGCTCCGGATCATGCTCATCATCAATTTCGCCCAGCACGCTCTCAACAATGTCGCCAATGGTGACGAGCCCGTCAATCCCGCCATATTCATCCACCACAAGCGCCATATGCCGTCGGCTCTGCCGCATGGTCAGGAGCAAATCCAAAATTGGCATGGACGGCGAGACAATCGGGATCTCCGTAATATTATCCTTAATCGAAAATTCCTTATTATTCGCCATACAGGCAATAATGTCTTTGAGGTGAATTGTCCCCAAAACATCATCCAGATTATCTTTATAAACCGGAATGCGGCTCACTTGCTTATCCGCCAGCATTGCAAAAATATCATCCCGTGAGGCATTAACATCAATCGCAAGGATATCCGCGCGCGGGATCATCACCTGATCCACCGCAATATCGCGCAAGGCAAGAATATTCGAAAACAACGCCCGCTCATGCAATGCCTCGGCATCCATCTCCAGCGCATCTGGCTCCTCGATATACTCCTCAATCGCATCACGAAGGCTCGTATCCGTTTTGGGTTTTAACAATGATTTTATGAATTCTAAGGGCATCTATCTCTATTCGTCATTACACGGCTCGTCCGTGTAATCCATCTCTTCTACATTAGATTGCACGGACAAGCCGTGCAATGACGTTTTTTATTCTGTATACGGATTTTCAACGCCAAGCCCATCCAAAATCTCAATCTCCAGCGCCTCCATCTCCTGCGCCTCATCATCACTTATATGATCATAGCCCAGCAAATGCAAAACACCATGCACCAAAAGATGCGTAAAATGCGCGGCAAAGCCCTTGTCCTGCTCCGCCGCCTCCCGCTCCACCGTCTCAAACGCCAGCACAATGTCCCCGAGCATATTATTAGGTGGGGGCGTGTCTTGCGGGAATGAGAGCACATTCGTCGGCTTGTCTTTATCCCGATAACGCTTGTTCAAATCCCGCACAAACGCATCATCCGCCAAAACAATGGATAGCTCGGTTTCCTCAACCTCAAACCCCCTAAGCGCAGCCATAACAACGCTTTGAATAGATGCGTCATCTATGTCCCAATCCTTGCAATGGCGTGAAATATCAATGTGAAGGTTTGCGTGCGTCATAGGCCTGTATAATCTTACCAACCAATTTATGCCGCACAACATCTGCTGTCTTGAACTGCATAAAGCCAATATCGTCAATTCCGTTTAACGTCTCATACGCATCGCGCAGGCCGCTCTTTACCCCGCGCGGCAAATCGGTTTGGGATATATCGCCCGTAATCACCATGCGGCTGGCCTCCCCCATACGGGTCAAAAACATCTTCATTTGCGTCGCGGTTGTATTTTGCGCCTCATCCAAAATCACAAAAGCATTAGAGAGCGTTCGCCCCCGCATAAACGCCAGCGGCGCAACCTCGATCTCGCCCGCCTCCATCTTCTTCACCACAAAATCCCATGGCATCATATCCTGCATCGCGTCGTATATGGGGCGCAGATAAGGATCAACCTTCTCCTTTAAATCCCCCGGCAAAAACCCTAAGTTTTCCCCCGCTTCAACCGCCGGACGGGTAAAGATAAGCCGCTCGACATCTCCATTCAAAAACATAGAAACCCCCATCGCCACCGCCAAATAGGTCTTCCCCGTCCCCGCAGGGCCAAGCCCGAACACCATTTCTTTATCCTTAATAAGGTTCAAATACGTGTTCTGATTGGGCGATCGCGCCTCAATCGTCTTCTTCTTCGTCTTAATCGAAGTCTTTTTCCCCGATCCTTTGGCGTCCTTATCCTTCATAAACCGAACCTCCGCATCAATATCCGCAATCCCGACCTCATCCCCATTGGTAACGCGAGCCTCCAACGCACGTAAAATCACTTCACACGCCGAAATATCGCCTTTATTACCGGAAAGGATAAGCTGATTGCTCTTACTCGTAATCTCAACCCCAAACACCCCCTCCAAATGCCGCAAATGCGCATTATGCGCCCCATATAGCGCGGGCAGGGTGGTCGTATCTGAAAATTCGAGTATCTTGCTCATTAAGCCTTTATTATAGCACAAAATTTAACCCTGTGCGATAACGCTCTCACCCGTAACAATTTCACCGGTGAGGGATTTTTCGAACGCCTCTGTCACCTTCACATCAACGATCGTGTTAAGTAGCCGCTCATTCGCCTGCACATACAGCGATTGGTTATACGGCGTGCGCCCCTGAACTTGGCCCTCACGCTTGCCTTTACGGTCAAGAAGCACGGGCATGGTTAACCCCGCGCAGGTTTTGTTAAACGCCTCTTGCTGCTCATTCAATAATCCTTGAAGCCGCGCCAAGCGCTCCTTCGCAATATCCGCCCGTACTAAATTTTGCATATTCGCCGCCGGCGTGCCCGGACGCGCGGAATAGGAGAAGGAGTAGCAAGACGCAAACTCCACTGTCCGCACCAAATCCATTGTATCTTCGAAATCATCCTCGGTTTCCCCGGGGAAACCAACAATGAAATCAGAGGAAAACGCCAAATCAGGGCGGCTTTTGCGCAATTTCTCAATCACTTCAAGATACAAATCCCGCCCATGCTTGCGGTTCATCGCCTTCAATATCTTATCCGATCCGGATTGCACCGGAAGATGAAGGAAGGGCATCAATTTCGGGTGCGCATGAATATCGATGAGCGCATCGTCCATATCGCGCGGATGCGAAGTCGTGTAGCGAACCCGCGCCAATCCCTCAATCTCCGCAATCTCCTCAATAAGACGCGCAAGCCCCCAAGTCGTGCCGTCATAGCCCTCACCATGAAACGCATTCACATTCTGGCCGAGCAGCGTAATCTCCAAAACGCCATTATCCACCATGCGCTTGGCTTCATCGACAATCTCCGCCGCCGTCCGTGAATATTCCGAGCCACGCGTATAAGGCACAACACAAAAGGTGCAAAATTTATCGCACCCCTCTTGGATCGACAAAAACGCCGAGGCGCCAAGATTAACCTGCTCCTCCGGCAATTTATCGAACTTGCTCTCTTCGGGGAAATCAGTGTTCACAACCCGCGCATCACCGTACGCACCTGTAATCTTCGCCATCATCTCCGGCAATTCATGGTATGTTTGCGGTCCGAAAACCATGTCGATATAGGGCGCGCGCTGCAAAATAAAATCACCCTCTGCCTGCGCGACACACCCCGCCACGGCCATAACCATCTGTTCACCCTTGGCTTCCTTTTTATCCTTCAACGGCTTTAACCGCCCAAGATCGGAAAACACTTTATCGGTGGCTTTTTCCCGAATGTGGCAGGTGTTAAGGATCACCATATCCGCATCATCCGGCTTATCGGTCGGTTTATACCCGAACGGCATCAAAATATCCGCCATCCGGTTGCTGTCATAAACATTCATCTGACAGCCCCAAGTTTTAATATAAAGTTTCTTATCCTGTTTCGCGCTCATAAAGGGCATTAACCATAGATGCGCCGCAAAAATCAAGATTAATTGCTGGACAAAAAGAAAGGCAGGGCTTTATAACCTGCACATGCTTAGATATGTATTCGCCCTGATTCTCTTGCTTCCAACGCAAACCCTTGCCGCCCAAGGGGATAAAGAGTGTTACACCCGCGCCGAGGCAGAGGCAGAGCAGGGAATTCGCATTCATTCCGAGCTTATGGTCATCGGCCTGAACTGCACCCATATGGGCGCGAAGGCTGGGATTAACCTCTATGGGCAATATCGCCAATTCAGCGCCGATCACGGTGACCTCTTCGCGCAATATGAAAGCATCATTATCGATCATTTCAAAAATGGCGGGAATAAAAACCCTGAAAAAGAGATGAATACATTGCGCACGAACTTCGCCAATAAAATCTCCAAAGACGCCGCCGGTATGCGCCCCGACGTGTTTTGCTCCCAATACGCCCCCCGTGTTTTGAATGTATCAAGCATGAGCCACGACGACATCCGCCGCTGGGCCAGCACCTTCCACGATTCGCACCCCGTATCCAAACCGTTCTGTCAGCAGTAAAGCGCCGCATACCGTCATCCCGAGCGTAGTCGAGGGATATGACTGCATCACCAGATCCCTCGACTGCGCTCGGGATGACGGTGGATGAAAATTCGGCCTTTCCTTGATCTTCAACCACAAACCCGTATGCTGTTTCAATTAAGGTACAGCGTTGCGACTGCAATGCCGCGCGTATAGCGCGAGAAAACTAGGCCGTAGGCCGTAACAAAGGATAGCATTGCGACTGCAATGCCGAGCCACGTGGCTCGCCCCGCCGGAGCCTCGAAGAGGCGTGAGGCAATAGCGAGCGCAGCGAGTGATAACAAAGCGAGTGATAACATGACAATTGATTCCCAAATCGACCAAATCTTCTCCCCCATCGCGGATGCGATATCCTCCGTAATTTTCTACGCCGTCCCCGTCACCGATACGCTGAACGTACAGCTTATCTTGGTCTGGCTCGCGGGTGCTGCCGTGTTCTTCACCGTCTATCTCGGCTTTATCAATTTCCGCTATTTCAAACACGCCATCGATGTCGTGCGCGGCAAATACGACGATCCCAATGAAAAAAGCGGCGACATAAGCCGTTTCCAAGCCCTCGCAACCTCCCTCTCCGGCACGGTCGGCCTCGGCAATATCGCTGGTGTTGCGGTCGCCGTATCCCTTGGCGGGCCGGGCGCAGTGGTCTGGATGGTCGTCATGGCCTTTTTCTGCATGAGCACAAAATTCGCCGAAGTGATGCTCGCCGTAAAATACCGTAAACAGGGCGCGGAAAAAGGCTCAAGCGAGCTTTCCGGCGGTCCGATGTATTACATCAAAGAAGCCTTCGTGCAGCGTAACATGCCCGCCCTTGGCTCCATCATGGCGGTAATCTTCGCCATTTGCTGTATCGGCGGATCGATCGGCGGCGGAAATATGTTCCAAGCCAACCAAGCCTTTGAAATGCTCCATAGCGTCACAGGCGGGGAAGAGGGCGTTTTGCACGGCAAAGGCTGGCTCTTCGGCCTCGGGCTTTCCATTTTGGTTGCTGTCGTGATTATCGGCGGTATCAAATCCATCGCCAATGTCGCCTCCAAACTCGTCCCTGCTATGGGGGTTTTATACTTGCTCGCGGGCTTAATCGTCATCGCCATCCATTACGCCAATATCCCGAGCGCGCTTGTCACAATCTTCAGCGAAGCCTTCAACCTCTCCGCCGGAATTGGCGGTTTAGCGGGCATCATCCTCGTCGGTGTGCAGCGCGCGGCTTTCTCTAACGAGGCGGGCTTAGGCTCCGCCGCCATCGTTCACGCCAACGCCAATACCAATGACGCGGTATCACAGGGGCTGGTCGGTATGCTCGGCCCGTTTATCGATACGGTCATCATCTGCCTTGTCACCGCGCTCGTGATTGTGATCTCCGGCGTGTATGAGAATGTCGACGGCATGGCGGGGGTAGAGCTAACCTCCGCCGCGCTCGAATCCGGCGTGTCGTGGTTCCCCTACGTCCTCGCGCTTGCGGTTTTCCTCTTCGCCTATTCCACCATGATCACATGGTCATATTACGGCGTAAAATCCGTCGGCTTCCTCTTTAACGGCAGCGCAACGGCGGAAATGATCTATAAACTCTTCTTTTGCTTTTGCATCATCATCGGCGCATCGACGCAGCTCGATAGCATCATCCTGTTCACCGACTCGATGATATTCTCGATGGGTATCCCCAATATCATCGGCATGGCGCTCCTCGCCACGGTCATCCGTAAGGATGTAAAAGCCTATATCGCGAAGCTTAAAACTTGAAATATCCCATAATATCTGCTCTTTATAACACTCACCAAGAAAAGAGCGTTATAAGTTATGGCAGAATTATCGGCCCTAAAAGAATCTGTGCAGCCAAAGGCGAAAGCAAAACCATCCTCCCTCGGTGGCCTGAAAATCGCCGCCGAAGAAGCGCCGCAACAACAAGCGCGCAGCGCGCCCGCACCTGCAAATATTTTGCAATATGTAACCTACACCATCGCCGCTATCATGACATTCGCATGGGTCGGGCTTTGCATCTCATACGCGTTCGGGCATGATATACCCACCGATCCGGCCTCGCTCGGCATGTATCTTTCCGGCGTATTTGCCCCGCCTGCGCTTTTTTGGATGCTCATCACCGCCATCGCCAAAGCAGGGCAGGGCAGCAGCACGCAAGCCGCCCCCCGCATGCCATCCCCCCAAGCCTCCCAAGACGCGCTCCAATCTCTCGCCGCGATCAGCCACCAAGTCAAAGCCGATATCCGTGAGCTAAACACCCTCGCGCAAACCACGGAAAAGCGCGTCACGCGCCTATCCCAAGACCTCTCCCAACGCAGCCTAAAGCTCCGCGATCTTATCACGGAAATTGAACAACGCAGCGCATCCATCGATGACCGCAGCCAGCAAGGCGCGGAAAGCTGGGACGCGGCAACGCTCCATATCCTTGAACGCGCCGCCGAAATCGAAAATACAATTTTAAACGGCGCGGATAAAATCACATCCGCCGCCGATAGCGCCGAAGCCCAAATCGCAGGGATAGGCACAAAGCTCGATGAACGTTTCGAAGGGCTAAGCGTCGCTGCCAATAAAATTAACACCCGCATTAAATCCATCAATACAGGGTTTAAGGCCGGTACAAAAAACATTGCCACCTGCACCGCGCAACTTGAAAAAGAAGCGGCGCGCCTTGATGGTGCAACAAAACAAAGCGTCAATTCCATGATCCACACCACCGATTTGCTGCGCGATTACGGGGATAGGCTGGATGATAATATGCGCTCCATGACCACACAGGTCGATTATATCAGCGACGCGCTCGGCACCTCTATGATTCGTATGGAAGAGGCCTTGGACGATGTCGCGCAAAAAACCACCGCAACCGACGAATTTACCGACAGCCTCAGCGCCTATAGCGAAAAGCATCTGAGCCTCCTGCAATCCGCCGATATGGTGGTGGAGGAAAGCCTTGCCAAGCTCGAAGCCACAACCGAAAAAATCGCGGAAGAGATCAGCAGCGAAATCCTCTCCGCCGCCCAAGCCGCCCGCGATCTCTTCGCCGACACGTCAAACGAAGAAGCGGAGCTGGATATTTTCCATGAAGAACCAGAGCGCCCCCTCATCGCGCCAAACCCACCAATGACCGCCGAAAGGCCGGAGCAGCTCCCCGAGAATATCGAATTTATTATCGAGCATCTCCACTCCATCGCCATGGACATCGCCCGCGTGGCCGAAGGCAGCGTCTCCGAACGCACATGGAAGGCATACCAAGGCGGCAATATCGCGGCCTTCACCCAACGCCTCCAAGCCTTGCCCAAAATCCTCCCGCTGCCAAAGGCGCGCAAAAAATACCAAGGCGATGCGGAATTCCAAACCTACACAAACCGCTTCATCACCGAGTTCGAAGACATGCGCGCCTCCGTTCCCATGAACGCCATCATCCCCCTCGATCTCGAAACGCTCTATTCATATTTGCGGAAGATAGCAGGGCGCTAGCCGCAAGCGTCATCCTGTGGCTGGACCACAGGATCTCATGAATAAGCAGACAGATCCTGCGATCAAGTCGCAGGATGACATTCTTGATTGATTAAAAGTGCTAAAAAGATAATAATACCCTTCCGTAAAACACTTAATTTTCCCGCAAAGACACCCATGGTCACAACAATCCAAAAAACAAAATTCCTCGCCGGTATCTCTGATATTTCAGATAGCTATTCCGGCTTTATCCTCGACCAATGGGGCGTGTTGCATAACGGGGAGAAGGTCTATGACGGCGTTGTGGAAACGTTAAAGGAGCTGAAATCGCGTGGTAAGCACGTCATCATCCTCTCCAATTCCGGCAAACGCGCGGCCATAAACAAAGAACGCCTCAAAAAAGTCGGCATCGGCCCGACATTATATAACGAAATCCTGACCTCCGGTGAAATGACATGGTTAGGGCTCGATAAACAAGACGAAGGATTCTTCAAGGGTTTGGGCAAAAAAGTATTTGTCATCAGCCGTGGCGGCGATCGCTCCATCGTTGACGGCCTCGACGTTGAAATCGTCGATGATGCCGGCGACGCGGATTTCATGATCATTAGCGGATCAGACGCGCCCGAAAAAACAATCGAAGATTATGAGCCAGCCCTTAAAGCCGCCGTCCGCAAAGGCCTAACCGCGCTTTGCGCCAATCCAGATAGCCTCGGCGTTATGGGCGGTATGAACATCATGGGCCCCGGCACCATCGCCGCGCGGTATAAGGATTTCGGCGGCGTCGTCCATTATATCGGCAAGCCCCACGCCCCCATTTTCAATGAATGTATTAAGCGTTTGCAGGAAAAGGATATCTATCCCGGTCAAACCATCATGATCGGTGATTCCATTACCCATGATATCCTCGGCGGCAATACGGTGAATATCGACACTTGCCTCGTCCGCACCGGCCTTCATAAAAACGCATTCAAAGGTGCAAAAACCGTCGCCGATATCGACAAAGCCCTAAAAATGCTCTCCGCCCAATATAACGGCGTCCGCCCGAAATACATGGCCGGCAGCTTTGAATGGGGCAACCCCTTGCCCGATCGCAAGCATAAGAAGCGCAGTTAAAATGCCCCAAACAACCCTCCGCAACGAAAAAACCGCTAAGCTCCTCAAACGCATCGTCGGCGGCTATGCCCGCCCTTACGTGCCGACGCTTGGGCTCGCGCTCATCTGCATGCTCATCGCCGCCGCCATGACCGCAAGCATCGCGCAGCTCATGCAGCCCATCTTGGATAAAGTCATCAACGGACAGGATGTCGGCATGATCATCCCCATCGCCGGCGCGTTCTTCGGCACTTTCGTCCTGCGCGGCGGCTCTAGCTATGGCGCAACCGTTCTGATGAATAAAATCAGCCAATATATCATCGGCGACATCCAACGCGATCTGTTCAAGCATTTCTTGAACCTTGATCTCGCCTTCTTCCACAAACACCCGAGCGGCCAATTAATGTCCATCATCGTGAATGACGTAAACATCCTGCGCGCGACAATATCGGATACATTAATGGGAGTAGGGAAGAGCTTCCTGACCCTTATCTTCCTCATCGCCGTGATGTTCTACCAAAATGCGATGCTCGCCTTTGTCGCGATTTTCATCTTCCCCATCGCCGCGATATTCGTGGCAAAGCTCGGCAAGCGCATCCGCAAGGTTTCGCGCGGCCTCCAAGAAGACACCGCCAGCCTCTCCGATCATCTCTCCAAAATCTTCCAAGGCATCCGCGTCGTCAAAGCCTATAACCGCGAGGGTTTCGAGCAAGAGCGGGCAGGGCAGGCCATCCACCGCGTTCGCAAGCTTAATATCAAGGCCGCCCAAATCGGTGCGCTCTCAACCCCCGTCAACGAAGTCATGGTCGGCATTATTCTCTTCTGCCTCATCGTTTATGGCGGATACGAAGCCGCCGACGGCAACATGACCGCGGGACAGCTCGGCGCGTTCCTCACCGCTTTCATCATGGCGTACGAGCCGATGAAAAAGCTTGCCCGCCTCAACAATTCCATCCAACTCGGCTTAGGCGCAGCAGAACGCATTTTCGAAAATATGGACACGCCGAGCAGCATTAAGGTCAAAAAATCCGCCAAAGATATCACCCTTAAAAACCCCGACATCACCTTTGAGAACGTAAAATTCAAATATGAAGGCGCGGACGGTGCGGCCCTGAATGGCATTAACTTCACCGCCAAAAACGGAAAAGTCACCGCACTCGTCGGCCCATCGGGCGGGGGAAAGTCCACCGTTTTGAACATGATTCCCCGCTTTTACGACGTATCGGGCGGTAAAATCAAAATCGACGGAAAACCGATCAAGGATTTCACTCTGCAATCCTTACGCGGCCACATCGCACTTGTCTCCCAAGACATCACGATCTTCGATTGCTCAATCGCCGAAAACATTGCCTATGGCCGCGAAGGCGCAACGGACGCAGAGATCATAGCAGCCGCCAAGGCCGCCGCCGCGCATGACTTTATCGAAAACATGCCCGAGGGATACGACACAATCGCCGGCGAAGACGGCGTAAAACTCTCCGGCGGACAACGCCAGCGAATCTCCATCGCTCGCGCTATCTTAAAGGACGCGCCAATCCTCCTCCTCGACGAGGCCACCTCTGCCCTCGATAACGAATCGGAAAAAGCCGTGCAAGCCGCGCTTCAGGAACTGGAGAAAGGCCGCACCACCATCGTCATCGCCCACCGCCTCTCTACCATCCAAAACGCCGATCAAATCCTTGTTCTTGAAAACGGCGAGATCGCGGAGCAGGGCACCCACAAACAACTCCTAAAAAACAACGCTCTCTACGCCAAAATGCACAAAGCAGGGTTTCAGTCTTAGCGCAGATGCGTTATTATGGTTCGTCGCTTGATTTTACTTTTGCAGTAGGCGCGAGCGACGACAGGTAGGTTAACCTACCTTAGGAATGAGCAACGCCCTGCAAAAGTAAAAGGAAGCGACGAAATGCCATGCCATGCCGCCATCGTTGATAAACATTTAGTGCTTAAAGAAGACGTAAAAGTCGAAAAGGCCCTCAAGGCCATCAAAAAGGCCGCCGCCGCCCACGCCGCCGTGACGGACGAAAACGGCACGCTCGTCGGCTTTTTCTCCTACGCCATTCTCATGAAAAACCTGCTCCCCGTCTCCGTCGCCATGGCGGACGGGATACAGCTAGACGTAACAATCCCCGCCGCACCAGGCATTGCAAAGCGCCTCAAAAACGTTCTCCCGCTCCAACTCTCCCAATTTATAGAACGTAAAAATTTCCCCGTCGTCTACCCCGAAACCCCATTATGGGAGGGCGTGAACCTGATTGTACAAACCGGACTGCCGCTATGTGTAATCGAACCGGAAAGCCAGAAATATATCGGCCTCATCACCCATGAATCGGCCTTCGACGAACTTCAACGCTTAAAAGACAGTGAAAGTTAAGCCCATGAAAAAACATATCCTCATTGCCCTCGCAATCCTCTCCATCCCCGCCATCGTTCTGGCCAAGGGCGAAAGCGTGATTAAGCTCCCCATCCCCCTAACGCATATGGAGGAAGAGGTCGTAAAACAAGAGCCCGCCGCGCCTCAGCCAATCGTGCCGGGCGGCGAAATTTTCCTCACCGATGACCTTGTGATTAAAAAGCAAAATGGCGAGCATATAAACCTCACCGCCGAGCTAGCCCTCTCCGGCGCGCAGCAGGCCCAAGGCCTCATGCACCGCACCGAAATGGCCAAAGATCACGGCATGCTTTTCGTGTTTAACAAAGAACGCGATCTTGGCTTTTGGATGAAAAACACGCTCATCCCGCTTGATATGCTCTTCATCGCCAAAGACGGTGAAATCCACCATATCCACCATAACGCCCGCCCCCAAGACCTCACCACAATCACCTCCGAACGCGATGCCCTTGCGGTTTTGGAGCTTAATGGCGGCATGGCGGATAAGCTCGGCATCACCGAAGGCGATGTGGTCGTACACTCCACCTTTAAAAATGAACATCTGCCGTAAAAAAGCATTGCCCCGCACGGCGCAATCCTGTAAACACCTATCAATATTGGTTTTCGGAACGTAGCGCAGCCTGGTAGCGCAACTGCTTTGGGAGCAGTGGGTCGGGGGTTCGAATCCCTCCGTTCCGACCATTCTTTCTTCCTCGTTATTCTCTTTCGCAAACAAAAGTAAGAAAATATTCCTTGACCGTGCTGGGTGTTAGGGATATATTCATATTCATCAACGCCCGAAATGGGCCTTTTTTCCTCCCGAAATGACTATAAAGGATAATCACAATGCTAGGCTTAACGCTCGGCGTTGGTGCTGTGCGTTCCGGCGCGGCCAACGCTAACCCCATCACATCACTCATCAAATCATCCGCCATCTTCCTTGATGTCTCAAAATCATCAAGCATCACAGACA
>JBOEFZ010000004.1:0-37227 GCA_050633165.1 Alphaproteobacteria bacterium
ACGCGTTTTACGTCTTCGTTGTTGACGATGTCTTCGGCGGCACCTTCCATGATGACGTTGCCGTCGTGGAGGATGTAGGCGCGGTCGACGATGCCCAAGCAGTCGCGGACATTGTGGTCGGTGATGAGGACGCCTAGGCCGCGCTCTTTTAGGTGTGAGATCATTTGGCGGATGTCGGCCACTGCGATGGGGTCAATTCCGGCGAGGGGTTCATCGAGGAGGAGGAATTGCGGGCGGGCGGCAAGAGCGCGAGCGATTTCGACGCGGCGGCGTTCTCCGCCGGAGAGTGCGAGGGCGGGGGTGCGGCGCAGGTGGGCTATGCCGAATTCGGCGAGGAGGTCTTCGAGGAGGGTTTCTTGTTCCTCGGGGGTGAGGTCTTGGGATTCTATGACGGCGCGGATATTGTCTTCGACATTCATGCCGCGGAAGATTGAGGATTCTTGGGGGAGATAGCCGATGCCTAAGCGGGCGCGGCGATACATTGGCAGGTCGGTGATGTCTTGCCCGTCGATGGAGATTGTGCCGCTATCGGCATTAATCAGGCCGGTGGTGATGTAGAAGCTGGTGGTTTTTCCCGCGCCGTTGGGGCCGAGCAGGGCGACGGCTTCGCCGCGTTGGACGGCGTATGATACATCGCGCAGGACGGGGCGCTTTTTATAGCTTTTTGAAAGGTGATCGATGGAGAGGCCTTTGGGGACTTCTTTGATGCGCGGGTTTGTTGGTGTCGTCATAATTTTAGCTTAGAGTATCTTTAATAATTTGTCATCCCGAGCGTAGTCTAGGGATCTTTTATATAGTCAGATCCCTCGACTACGCTCGGGATGATATTACTGGTGTTATTCGTTTTTTTCGGATCCGGGGAAGAAGACTCCGCGGACGCGTCCGTTTTGGGTTTGGGGGGCGAAGATGGTGCTTTTGTTAGTTTTGAGGTCGATTTCGGCGCGTTCGCCTTTTAGGATATTTGGGCCGCGGGTAATCTCTACGTCGCCTTTTAGCTCGGCCTTATCCGTTGTGGCGCGGTAGATGGCGTAATCGCCGGTTGCTTCTTCGGTGGGGGTGATGATGATGACGTTGCCTTTTGCTTCGAGGGTTTTTAGGACGCGTTGGCCTTTGGCGTTTTGGGTGAAGACGGCGGAGAGGGTGTCGGCGGTTATTGTGTCGTTGCCGCCGCTTTTGTTGGGGCGAGTGGCGCGGGCGTTGCCGATGGCGTTTAGGCGGCCTTGCTCCACGAAATATTCAAATTTATCGCGGGCGGTGACGGTTTGATCGGGGGAAATCATGCGGAGGTTGCTTCCGGTGATTGTTGCGATGCCTTTTGTCATGTCGTGGATGGCCTTATCGCCGTAGGCTTTGGAGTCTTGGGAGGTGATGATCACGTCGCGTTCGGCAGTAACGATGGAGATTTGCATGCCGTTTTTCGGGGTGTCGATGTAATCCGCCGTGAGGGTTTGTGCGGCGACGGCGGATGTGCCTTGGACGGCGAGGGCATTGCCGCGGGCGATGAATTTTTGTTCATTGCGTAGCCATTCGAGGGTTGTGTCGGCGGTGATTTCCAGTGGCTCGTTGCTGTTCGAGGGTGCGGGTGTTCCGGTGAGGGTCTGGGCGTACGTGTTTGTGGCGTACAGGAGGATGAAACACGTACAGGTTAGGATGCGTATCATTGTGTTGCTCCTTTTGGTGTGGGGGTAAAGTTAAAGGCGTTTTGTCCGTCGGTGTTGGTTAGGGTTAGTTTTGCAGGGCCGTGGAAAATGACGGTGCCGGTTGAGGATGAGGCTTCTACGCCTTTGGCTTTTATTGTGCCTTCGGGGCCTTCGCCGTTTACGTCAACGTTGCTGCGGGCTGTTGAGGTTTTCATGTCGATGTTTAGGGTTTCGGTGTTGAGGACATAGCCGAGGCTGTGGTTTACGATGACGTTTTTGTTGAGGGTGATGTTTTGTACGTCTTGTCTGTACGTGCCTGAATCGCCGCGAATGTCGAGGGTTTCGCCGCTTTGTAAATCGACATTTCCCGTTGGTTGGTCGAGGAGGAGGAGGTCTTTGTCGCCCGCGTCTTGTACCGCGCGGGTGGCGGTGAGTTCGTAGGGTTGACTTTTGTCATCGAGGCTGTCGAATTTGGGGTTGATGAGCTCGTTACGGCTGATTTTTTGTTCTTTGGTGTATTGCTGGGTGACGGGTTTTATGGTGTTTGTCTGGAATTGGTTCCAGCCGAAAATGAGGCCGAGGAGGAGGAAGGCCGCGATGGGCAGCGCGAGCTGTACGCGTTTTATGGTGCGGGAGTAGCCGCGGCTGACTTTGGTTTCGCGCGGTGGTGCGGTGATGGCGGAGAGGCGTTTTTCCTGTTCTTCAGACATACACGTACACCTTTATGCTAGCCCTGCTTGGAGGCAGTCTTGCATGCGGATCATGCCGATTAGGGTGTCGCCGTCCATGACGAGGAGGGAGCTGAGATATTGGCCGCTTTCGCGAGTCATTTTATTGAGGGCTTCGACGGCGAGGACGTTATTGCTGATCGTTTTGGGATTGGCGCTCATGATCTCGGTGACGGGTTTTTGGAGGAGCGTGCCATCCATGTGGCGTTTGAGGTCGCCGTCGGTGATGATGCCTTTTAGGGCTTTGTTTTCATCGATGATGATTACTGCGCCGAGGTTTTTGTCCGTCATGGCGAGGAGAGCGGTTTGCATGGTTTCGGTTTCTTGGGCGAGAGGGAGATCGGCAAGCGGAACCATGAGCTCGGTAATTTTCATCAGGCGTTGGCCGAGTTTGCCGCCCGGATGAAAGACTTTGTATTCTTCGGGGGTTAGGCCCATGCGGTCAAGCAGGGCAACGGCGATGGCGTCGCCTAAGGCAATCATCATGGTTGTGGAGGTTGTGGGGGCGAGGCCGTTGGGGCAGGCCTCGGGCATTTTGGGCATGATGAGGGCGATGTCGGCGTGGGTTGCCATTGTGCTGCTCGCGTTGCTGGTTATGGCGACGAGGGGGATGTTGTAGCGGCGGGTATAGTGGATGAGGTCGGATAGTTCGCTGTTCTCGCCGGAATTGGAGAGCATGAGGACGGCGTCGTTTTGTGTGATCATGCCCATGTCGCCGTGGCTGGCTTCACCGGGGTGGACGAAATAGGCGGGGGTTCCGGTGGAGGCCATGGTGGCGGCGATTTTGCGGGCGACATGGCCGCTTTTGCCGATGCCCGCGACGATGAGGCGGCCTTTTTTATCGGCGGATTTTAAGGCGTGGAAGATGTCGATTGCCTTGGTAAACTCATCACCGATGCTATTGGATAGGGCGGTTAAGGCTTCGGCTTCTTGTGTTAAAACACGTTGCGCGGTTTTGATGTCTGCGGTCATGTGTACGTGTCCTTTGTACGTGTTTTTAAGAGTGCGCGAAGATGTCGTTGTCTTGCCATCCGGCGAGGTCGAGATCGGCGCGGGTGCTTAGGAAGTCGAAGCATCTGCGGGCGAGGTCGGTGCGGCCTTCGCGTTCTAAACGGCGGTCGAATTCTTCCATGAGGGCGTGGAGGTGGAAGACATCGTTGGCGGCGTATTTGAGTTGCTCTTGCGTAAGCTCGTCATTGCCCCAGTAAGAGGATTGTTGTTGTTTGTTAAGGTCAACGCCCAATAGTTCTTTGCAGCATTCGCGCAGGCCGTGGCGGTCGGTGTATGTGCGTACGAGTTTTGAGGCCGTACGTGTGCAATAGATGGGCGCGCATTCAACGCCAAGATATTTTTTGATGATGGCGACGTCGAAACGGGCGAAGTGGAATATTTTTTGGCCTTTTGGATTGGCGAGAAGTGCCTTTAGGTTCGGGGCATCATAGGTTTCGCGGTCGAGCTGCACGATATGCGCTTCGCCATCACCGAAGGAGAATTGCAGCACGCAGAGCGGGTCGCGGCCGGGGTTTAGGCCCATTGTTTCGCTGTCGATGGCGATGTGTCCGTCTGTTTTAAGATCTGCGGGGATGTCGTGTTTGTGGAATGTGATTGTCATTGCTTACCAAAATTTTTTCTATGTTAAGGAATATTGCTATCTTACGGAGCTCTGGAAGTCAAATATAGGGTGGTATTGTCATAGAGAAAAATAATGCTTTTCAAATCATGTGATTTTAACGATCATGGTTTGTATGAAAATTCTTATTCTTGATCACGAAGATGTTACGGCGGAAATGTTGCGGGGGCGGATTGCCGATAGCAATCATGATGTGCGGGTCGAGGCGTCGAAAGATGTGGTGTTTAGTCCGGATTTCGATGCGGATTTCGATGTGATTTTTGTTGATCCCGCGCCTTTGATGGAGGTGAAGCCGTTGATTGCCAAGTTGCGCAGGAAGATGTCGCGATATGTGTATGTTGTTTTGCTGGGGCAGGATTTGCGGATAAAGGATGCGTTGAAGGGCGGGGCGAATACTGTGCTGGTCAAGCCGTTTGCGGCGGATGCGCATGTCGGAATTTTGAAGCAAGCCGAGTTTTTATTGGGTTTGGCCGCGCGTATTGGCGATGCGTCGGAGGATTTCCCGAGTGCGGGCGGGGTGATTTCGAAGTCGGCGTTTAATCAATTGTTTTTATCGGCGTTGGAGCGGTCGGATCGTTATGGCGAGAATAGCTTTGTTGTTTTTATAAATATTAATAATTACAAAGAGTTGCGGTCATTGGATGGGGCGTATGTTGCGGATTTTTCGGCGGCTAAGCTCTCGAGGCAGCTTGTTAAAATTCGTCGTCAGAGTGATATCATAGCGCAGAGTGCGAAGAATGAGTTTGCGTTGTTGTTGCTGCGTCCGGAGAAGGAGGACGAGCCAGTGCAGGCGGCGGCGCGTTTTGCCGAGGATTTATCCCAAGCGGTGCAGATTGCCTCTGGCGGTCCTAGCGCGGTGGATATTTCCATTCGGTTGGTTGCGATACCATCGGGTGAGGTGCGGGTTGAGCATGCGTTTTCCTTAAACCCGCCGCAAGCTATATAGACTTGCCCGAATCGCTTGAAAATATTATCCTTTGAGGGTGTTTCGTGTGTTCTGCGCGATGTTTTGTTCATTTTGGTTCACCTTCGTCCATGCTTGTTCGTTTTTTTATATTGCTGATGCTTTGCTGTACCTTGTTTTTGGCGGGGTGCGGTGCGCCTGTTGACGGGGGAGTGGTGCATGATCGGGCGGTGGGGGAATATCCGCTTTATGATGTGATGGAGGGGCGGGGTGAGGCGTTATCCGTTGTTGATGATGCCTATCGCCTTGGGGCGGAGGATCGGTTGCGGATCCATGTTTTCGGGGAGGATGATTTATCCAATAGCTATCAGGTGGGGAGTGATGGGAGCATTGCGTTCCCCTTGATCGGGCAGGTGGTTGTGCGGGGTAAAACGGTGCGTGAGGTGCAGGATGTCTTGGCAGTAAGGCTCTCGGACGGGTATTTGATTGATCCGAGCATTTCGGTGGAGATTGATCGGTATCGTTCGTTTTATATCTTAGGCGAAGTTGCCGCGCCGGGGAGTTATGATTATGAGGCGGGGATGCGGGTGCTTAAGGCCGTGGCGCTTGCGGGGGGCTTTACCTATCGCGCCAATCGTGATGAGGTTAGGATGCTTAGGCATGATGGCGGTGAGGATGATTATATCGATGTGCCGGTGAATGCGGCGTTTGAGGCGGGGGATATTATTGTTGTGAAGGAGAGGTTTTTTTAAAACGCTATGAGTCCTTTAGAGCACCATCACGATGATTTTGCCAAGGCGCGGTATGATACGCAGGCCGAGGATGCGCATTCGGATATGGATATCGATGTGCGTGGCTTGCTGCTCATGCTGTGGCGGCGGAAGGTGATTATTGTCACTATAGTTGTGATTGGTTATGCGCTTTCCTTTTTTATGGTTTCCAATATTACGCCGAAATTTACGGCGCGGGCGTTGATTTTGATCGAGGTTGCGGCGAACCAGAAAAATCCGTTGAAGATTGAGGCGCTGAACGCGACGATGCGGGATGATAAATCCTTTATCTATAGCGAGGTCGAGGTGATTAAATCGCGCACGATGGCGGCGCGGGTGGTGGATCGGTTGAATTTAATGTCCGATCCGGAGTTTAACCCCGATTATGCGGCGTATAAGGCAGCGGATAAAGCGGGGAACGGGATGTCGGCGTTTAAGACCCTCTCGGTCGGGGCGGAGCGTTTGCAGATGCAGGATAATGCGTTGGCGCGGCTTAAGACGGAGCAGATTATTTCGAATTATCTGGGGCGTTTACGGGTGTTTTCGGTTGGCGCGTCGAATGCGATCCAAATTGAGTATGTCTCGCGTAATCCGCTTAAGGCGGCGCTTATCGCCAATACGGTGGCGGATATTTATATTGAAGAGCGGTTGAACGAGAAGTTCGAAGCGACCAAGCGAATGACGAGCTGGCTGGATAAACGCCTTGAGGATTTGCGGGGGCAGGTGCGGGGCGCGGAGCAAGCAGTGGTGGATTATAAGGCGGAGTTTGATATTACCGAAGGGACGCGCACCATTACCTCGGCGGAGGAATTGTCGCAGTTGAATGCGAAATTGGTGTCTGCGAAGTCGCAATTGGCTGAGGCGCGGGCGCGCTTGGCGCAGGTGGATCGGGCGATTTTAGCCGGAGGCAGCGCGATTGATTCGGTGTCGGAGGTTGTGAGCTCGTCGCTTATACAGCAATTAAAGCGGCAGGAGGCGGCGCTTGAGGGGCGGTTATCGGATTTATCGACGCGCTATGGGCATAAGCATCCGCAGATTATTAAGCTTAAGAGCGAGATTGCGGAGTTGGAGCGGAATAAGGCGGCGGAAATGGTGCGGGTGGCGGATACGGTTGCCAATGAGGTGCGTTTTGCCGAGGCGCGGGTGGAGGCGTTGAGCGAGGGGTTGGATGAGTCTAAAGGGCAGCGTCTTGATGATGGTGCGGCGATGATAAGGCTGCGGGAATTGGAGCGGGAGGCGGAATCGACGCGCCTTATTTATGATACGTTCTTGCAGACCTATAAGCGTTCGGATGCGCAAGAAGAATTGCAAAAGGCGGAGGCGCGGGTGCTCTCTTATGCTAGCCCGCCGACAAAGGCGTCTTATCCGAATGTGCCGCTTATGTTGAGTTTGAGCGGGGTTATATCGCTGTTTATTGCGTTGGCGATTGTGGTGTTGCTCGAGAAGCTGGATAATACCTATCGCAGTGTTAATCAGCTTGAGAAGCAGCTTAAGTTCCCGTGTTTTGCGATGATCCCTCGGGTATATATTAAGGGGCAGCGGGAGATTGTGAATCATGTGCTGTCGCGCCCGTCCTCCATGGTGGCGGAATCGGTGCGGAGTTTGCGGACGGTTTTGAAATTGCGGGCACGATCGGCGGCGGGGTCGCCGCGTGTTGTGAATATGACCTCTTCGTTTCCCGGGGATGGGAAGACGACGATTTCGGTTTGGCTTTCACGGCTTTCGGCGAAGTCGGATGAGAAGGTTATATTGATTGATGCGGATTTGCGGCGGCCGAATGTGCATCGCTGCCTCGGGGTTTCGAATGATGTGAGTTTGGTTGATTATTTGACGGATGATAAGAGTCTGGATGAGGTTATTCAAAAGGACGAGAAATCCGGATTGCATATGATATTGGGGCGTTCGGTGCCTAATTCCGCGCTGGATTTGGTTAGTTCGAAGCGTATGGCGAAGATGATCGAGCAGCTGCGGCAGGTTTATGATCTGATTATTATTGATGCGCCGGCTTCGATGGCGGTGTCTGATTCGCGGATTTTGGCGAATTTATCGGATCATACGCTGTATGTTGTCGGGTGGGATAAAACCCCGCGCGAGGTTGTGATGAGCGGGGTGAAGCAGTTCACGGATATGGATTACCGGAATTTGGCGTTCGTGCTTAATAATGTCGATGTGAAGAAGCATAGTGATTACGGGTATAGTGATGATGTGCATTATCATCGTGAAAGTGCGAAATATTATAGTGAGTAACGCCCTATAAGAACACATCAGGCGATTTAATGGGTTTGTTTGTAGGAAAATAATCCTTGACATTATTGTGTTTATCCGGCATGAATAATTCATAAACACCCGAAATTTATTTTCAATTTTTAACCGCCGCGTTTATTCGAGCGCGGTTTTTGCTTTTTAACAGGAGATTTTTATGAGCACTAAATTACCCCTTGATGTGAATGATAACCCTATTCCTGCGCTGCGCCTTAAGGCGTCCGGCGCGCATCAGATTGCGAGTGGCGCGGCCTCGGCGCGGAATGCAACGGCGTTTGGTGATGGCACGCGTGTGGTTAGCCTTTATGCCGATCAGGATGTGTATATTGCCTTTGGCGATTCATCGGTTACGGCGAGCGCGAGTGACCATTTCTTTCCGGCGGGCGTGTATTATGATGTTGCCCTTGGCGGTGATGGCGCGGCGCATGCGACGCATTTGGCTGTGCTGGAGGTTAGTTCTGCCGGTACGGTTTATGTGTCGGAGAAAGAATAAATTTACGTCATTGTGAGGAGGCGAAGCCGACGCGGTAATCTATTTCCTACACTATCAGTGAGAACGGGTGATGGATTGCTTCAGCACTTCGTGCCTCGCAATGACGGTTTTTTACTTACGCGCGTTCAACGCCGTTGTGATTGTGCCATCATCCATGTAATCCAGCTCTCCGCCGACGGGCATGCCGTGGGCGAGGTGGGTGATTTTTATGTTCATACCGGATAGTCGGTCTGCGATGATGTGGGCGGTGGATTGCCCATCGACGGTGGCGCTGAGGGCTAGGATAATCTCTTCGGGTTCGGTCTGGTGGATGCGTTCGATCAGGCTTGCGATGTTGAGTTGATCCGGCCCGATGCCATCGAGGGCGGAGAGCATGCCGCCGAGGACGTGATATTGCCCCTTAAATGTTCCTGTGCGCTCGATCGCCCAGAGGTCACTGACCCCCGCAACGACGCAGATTTGGATGGCGTTGCGCTTCATATCCTGGCAAATGCCGCAGGGGGATTGCATATCCAGATTGTGGCATTGGTTGCATTCGCGGATATTCTCGGCGGCGTTTTGGATGGCGTTTGCCAATGGCGTCATAATTTGCGCGCGATTGGTGAGCAGATGCAGCGCAATACGTCGCGCCGAGCGATTTCCCAGTCCCGGCAGGCCGCCGAGCATTTTAATGAGTGTGTCGAGCGGCGTGTTTTGCATTAATCGTTCACTTTCCGTTTTTTCGCTGCCTTTGGATCGCGGTAGGTGAAGAGGTTTTTGGGGTGGGTTATGCCGGATTTGAGGTGGAAAAGCTCGATTTCCGTGATGAGGCCTTGTCCATCAACAATGCGCCATTTATTGAGGGTGAGCGCGCCGTTATCCTGATTTTCCTTGAAGCCGAGGAGGAGGGTTCCGGCCTCGGGGTCGGCGGTTTGGCTGAGGGTGATTTGGATGTGTTCGCCGGCGCGGCGTACGTCTTTGACCGTGAGATCACCGCCAAGTTTCAAATCTTCGCGCAAGAAGAAATCGGCGAGGGTTTGACCGATGGGGGCGTTGGTTTGCTCGCCCAATTCCGCGTCGTAGAAATAGATGAAAAACCCATCCGCGACGACGAAATCATCGATCGGGTCATCATATTCAAAGCGGAGCTTTCCCGGACGATCGAGGTAGAATGTGCCGACCAATTGCGTGCCGTTATGGGTGGTTTGGACAAATCGTGCCTGCGCGGTGCCTAAATTTTGGAGGTAGGTTTCGGCCTTTTTAACCTTTTCGCTCCAATCCTTCGTGCTTTCCTGTGCGCCTTCTTGCGCATATGTGGCCGGCGCTATCGCCGCTATTCCCAAAATTATGAGTGTTAGAATTTTTTTCACTGAATCTCTCGCGTGTTGTTGTCTTTAATACTTAGTATACGCACGAGCACATGCAAACCCTTTGTGTGATTTTATTTGACATATTGTATATTTCTTTATAGTCTGTTTGTGTGACAAAAGCAGGATGTACATCATCAGAATTCTTTTTTGCGGCACTTCGCCGTACTTTAGCTGATGCGCATAACGTGGCTATTACAAGCTTTGGTAAAGCTAGCATAGAGTATGATGATGTTGGGGAAATCCAAACAGTACGTTTCCAGCCGTTGAATTTTGATTCGGAGGATATGACTCCACGCGGAGATACAATTGTTATTGAGAAACCGCGTGCGATAAATACTTATTTTAAATGGGAAAAAGTTGATACCATTGATGAAAGTAGAAGGCGTCATGTTTGCTTTGACATTGAAACGCCATCGGGGCAGGCGATTATCATTGATGGTGCGGGTAATGAAAAATTGGTTGATTTAGAGGATGTTGATAAGCGTTATCGTAATGCGATTTCCGGTTTGCTTAAGGGGTTAAAGAGGCGTGAGCCTATGACAGTACAGGAGTATGCCGAATCTCCAAATTGTGATGCATGGGCAATTGTTGATTTTATGCGTGTTCGTGAGCATGTTGGTGCTTCAACTATTATATTGAAAAATGCCGAGCCGACTTAACCCACATCACTATAATCACTCACCAAAACTTCTCTCTTCCCCGTTGCATTGGCTTTACTCACAACGCCTTGTTTTTCCATTTCTTCGATAATTCTGGCGGCGCGGTTGTAGCCGATTTGTAGGCAGCGTTGGATGAAGCTGGTGGAGGCGCGGCCTTCGCGGGCGACGATGGCGACGGCTTCGTCGTAGAATTCGTCGACGTCTGAGCCTCCGCCTGTGCCGCCAGTATTCCCGCCGGAGAACATGGCGTCCATGACTTCGCTGCCGCCGCTTAGGCCGTCTTCGTCTGTTACGGAATCAACGTAGGCGGGGGCGGCTTTGGATTTTAGGTCGGCGACGACATGTTCGACATTTTCATCACTGACGAAGGGGCCGTGGACGCGGGTGATGCGCCCGCCCGGTGCCATATAGAGCATGTCACCCATGCCAAGGAGCTGTTCCGCGCCGCCTTCGCCAAGGATGGTGCGGGAATCGACCTTTGAGGTGACTTGGAAGGAGATGCGGGTGGGGAAGTTGGCTTTGATGACGCCGGTGATAACGTCGACGGAGGGGCGTTGGGTTGCCATGATGAGGTGGATTCCGGCGGCGCGGGCCATTTGGGCGAGACGCTGGATCGCGCTTTCGACGTCTTTTCCGGCGACGAGCATGAGGTCGGCAAATTCGTCGACTACTACCACGATGTAGGGGATTTCTTTTAGCTCCATTTCGCGGTCTTCGAAGGTCGGGTTTCCGGTGTCGGGGTCAAATCCGGTTTGTACCTTCTTCATGATGGTTTCGCCTTTTTTCAAGGCCTCGCGGATGCGGTCGTTATAGCCTTCGATATTCCGTACGCCGAGTTTTGACATGGCGCGGTAGCGGTCTTCCATCTCGTTCACTGTCCATTTCAGGGCGACAACGGCTTTGCCCGGTTCGGTCACGACGGGGGAGAGGAGGTGGGGGATATCGTCATAGACCGACAGCTCGAGCATTTTGGGGTCGATCATGATGAAGCGGCATTGCTCGGGCGAGAGGCTGTAGAGGATGGAGAGGATCATGGTGTTTACGGCGACGGATTTACCCGAGCCAGTCGTTCCCGCGACGAGGAGGTGCGGCATTTTTGCTAAATCGGCTAAAATTGGCTGCCCGCCGATGTCTTTGCCGAGGATGAGGGGGAGCTTGGCTTTGCGCTGCTCGAAGATTTTGGATTGGATGAGCTCGCGCATATAGACGATTTGGCGGGTTTTGTTGGGGAGCTCGATCCCGATGACGTTGCGGCCGGGGACGACGGCGACGCGGACGGAGACGGCGGACATGGAGCGGGCGATATCATCCGCAAGGCCGATGACCTTGGCGGATTTTGTGCCGGGGGCGGGTTCTAGTTCGTATAAGGTGACGACGGGGCCGGGGTGGATGGAGGTAATTTCGCCTTCCACGTTGAAATCCGCGAGTACGTTTTGCAGGAGTTCGGCATTACGGCGCAGGGCGTTTTCATCAAGTTGGGAGGCCGCGCGGGATTCTGGCACGGCATCGAGGATGTCGAGTGCGGGGAATTCCCATTCTTCGCCATCTTCGAGGGTGAAATGTTGTTGGGTGTTTTGGGGGATTGGTTTTTTCGCGCTGGCGGCTTCGGGTTTTGCGACGACGGGGATTGATGGGGAAGCTTTTGCGGCGGGGAGGGGCGTGGGCGCTGCTTCTTCGGCATCATTCATGCGTTTGGCTTGGGATTGGAGTGACCAGCTGGATTTTTTTGGTGTATCGCCGGTTATTTCGGGGGGGCGTTTTTTGGGGCGATCCAGTTTTTCTTTGAGGTTTGCGAGCGGGGAGGGGCGTGCGGGGCGGTAGGCATCGTCATTGTAATGGGTGATCCAGCCATAGATCCATGTGGCGGTGCCTACGATAAAGAGGGCGGCGCTTTTTATTGTGTTTAGAATGAATTGACCGATTTTGGCCAATTCTGCTTTGGTCATGCAGCTCGCGAAGGTGAGGGTTAGAATTGCGATGATGCCGCCGAAAATGCTCATGGATTTATAGCCGAAGATCGCGCCGATTTTGTTGAGGGTTAATGTGCCGACTGTGCCGCCGAGATAGGGTTGGGGCGTAAAATCGCCGGAAGGGATTTGCGCGAAGGCCACGGCGGCGGCGAGTGTGCCGAGCATGAGTGCGATAAGGCGCAGGGCGAAGGGGCGGATGGTTTGACGGTTAAATAGGCGTATGCCCCAAAGGGTTACAATTGCGCCGATGAAGAAGCTTGCGCCGCCTAAGCTTTGGATGAGGATATCGCTGGCGCTTGCGCCGCTGGGCCCCATCCAGTTTGTGATGGCGTTTGTATCACCGGCGGTGTTGATGGAGGGGTCGGTTTGGTTATAGCTGAGCAATGCGAGTAATGTAAATGCGCCGCCGAGGCAGAAAAAGAGGGCGAATCCGTCCAAAAATCTGCGCGCGATGAAGGCCTGTAGCGCATCGGGCAGGAAGGGAATGCGGGGCGGCGTTTGTTTTTTGCGGCTGCTTTTTCCGGTTTTGATAGGCTTGCTGCGGGATGTGCGTGTGGTGGGCATAGTGGATACTTAGTTTTTTTATGGGTTGAGAGTTTGAAACTAGAATCGTTTCTGATGCTTTTATGATAGCCCGAGATGGCCTGAAAAGCCAGTAAAAGCTTGTCATTTGGGTCTTTTGGGAAATCTTAACGGTTTGTTAAGGTTTGGGGTGCTATAAATTTTGAATCACAAAAATGTGAGGGGATTTATATGCAGCGTGCTTTATCAAATTTATCATCTCAAAGGCCGGAATATTCGATTTATGTTTATCACCGTAAGGGGGATATTGCCGAGGGGCATACGGATTGGGAGAAGATGTTGGTTACGCGGCATAAATATCGCGCGATGCGTTGGGCGGAGAAATATCATGATTGCGCGGATTTTGCGAAGGTCGAGGTGAAGTGCAAGGCCTATGACGAGCGTTATGCGCGTCCGGTTGATCGCACGATTCGTGTGTTGCATGAGGAAAAGCCGCGCTATGTTTCTTTTAAGCGGTTTTTGAAGATGCCGAAGGTTTTGAAGAGGCTGGCGGTGCGTTGAACCTGTCGTTATTGCGAGGCGTGCCCCGCGTCGAAATAACCCAGCTCTTGGTATTATTGGTTAAAGCGGGTGATGGATTGCTTCGCGATGCTCGCAATGACGTGGTTTGTGGCGGTGCGTTAATCCAAAATGCCTAAGGGGTCTTGTTGTACGGCTTGGCCGATTTGATCATAGACGTTGGCGTTTTCGAGCATTTGTTCTTTTAGTGGTTCGTTTTGCTCGGCTAATGACCGGAAGAAACCAGCCGCATCGCCAAGGAGTTTTCCCGCGAGTTCGGCGTAGGCCGTGCCGTTAAGTTCGCCGCGCGGATCTTGTTCCAAAAGGGCGGCCATTTGCCCGAATACGGTTGCGTTTTCTTCCATTTGTGCCTTTAACGGGTCGTTATTTTCACCAAGGGCGAGGAAGAAATCGGCTGCGTCTTGGAGGAGTTTGATTGAGAGTTCGGCGTGGGTAGGCATTTTTTTGTGCTTTCTTTTCCTTTGCAGTGCGTTACTCGTTCCTTAAATATGCCCGATATTCTTCGTTACTCGTGCCTACTGCAAAGAAAAATTAAGCACAAAAATTTCAACATATTCGGGGCGGTATTTTAACATGGTGATTTGAAATTACCAACTTCTTATCGTCATTGCACGGCTCGTACCCAAAGGGCAGTAACTCCGTGCAATCATTAAGCCACTGGATTACACGTATTGCTACGCAAACGTGTAATGACGGGCAGGAGTCATTCAATTTCACCAATCGATTTCATGTCTTTTCTGAACTCATGCGCGGGGTAGGCGCCGAGGAGTTTTACGTCATTGGCGTAGAAGCCGAGTTCCTCTAAGGCGCGGTTAAACTCGCGGGTTTCGGGGTGGCCTTCGACGTCGATGTAAAATTGCGCGGCCTGGAAGTTTTCGTCCACGTAGGATTCGAGTTTTGCGATGCTGAGGCCGTTTGTGGCGAAGCCGCCCAAGCTTTTGTAAAGCGAGGCGGGGATGTTGCGGACTTCAAAAATTAGGCTGGTGATGATTTTTTGTGGTGTGTCGATTTCCGGTATATGCGGATCGGGGGCGAGGATGAGGAAGCGGGTGGTGTTGGCTTGTTTATCCTGCACGTCTTGTTCGAGGATTTCGAGGCCGTAGATTTCGGCGGCAAGGGTTGAGGCAAGCGCGGCATGCGCAACGTCGCCGCGTTTTGCGACTTCCTCGGCTGCGCCTGCTGTATCGGCATGGATATGGGCGGTTAATTTATGTTTTTGGATGAATTTGCGGCATTGGGGGAGGGCGTGCATATGGCTGTGCACTTCGCTGATGATTTCCTTTGATGTGCCTTTTACGCCGAGAAGGGCGTGGCGGATGGGTTGGAAATGCTCGCCGATAATGAACAAATCGCCTTCGGGCATGAGGTGGTGAACGTCCGCGACGCGCCCTGCGATTGTATTATCGACGGGGATCATGGCGAGATCCGCGCGCTCTTCTTGGACGGCTTTGAACGCTGCGTCGAAGGTTTCGCAGGGGAGGGTTTCGTAATCTGGGTAAACTGTGCGGCAGGCGAGATCGGAATATGCGCCGTAAGTGCCTTGGAAGGCGATGATTTTTTTATGTGTGCTCATAATTTTTGACTTTTATCATTTTTTCATTGATTGACTATAGGCATTGTAGATATCAATTGTCGACAAATGCTTGAAGGTTGGTATAATTTTCTCGCGCTTTAATAATTAAGGGAAACGCCATGTCTGGTTTTGAATTGAATAAAATTTTTGCTGCTGTTCTTGTTGCGGGGATTACGGCGATGTTGTCGGGCTTTATTGCCGGTAAGGTCGTGCATTCCGAGGAATTGAAACAAGATGCAGTGCCGGTTGATGGTGCACCCGTTGCGGGCGCAGGGCCGAAGAAAGAGAAAAAGGCAGAGCCGATTTTGGCGTTGATTGCCACGGCGGATATTGCGCGCGGCGAGAAATTGTCTAAGGCGTGTGCGGCCTGTCATTCCTTTGATAATGGTGGGGCGAATAAAGTTGGCCCGAACCTTTGGGGGGTTGTTGGCGGTGCGAAGGCGGCGAAGGCTGGTTTCTCTTATTCTTCTGCGATGGCGGCATCTGGCGGGAAGTGGGATTATGTCGAGATGAACAAATTTATGTGGAAGCCGAAGAAGCATGTTCCGGGTACGAAGATGAATTATAATGGGATTAAGAAGCCTGCGGATCGTGCGGCGTTGATTGCGTGGCTACGGACATTATCCGGTTCTCCGGCGGCGTTGCCGAGTGCGGCGCAGATTGCGGCGGAAGTGGCGGAGCTTGCGCCTGCTGTTGAAGCGGAAGGTGCTGCTGCGGCGGTTCCGGCGGCGCATTAATTATTATTGGAATTTATGAAGCAGGGGCGTTGATTACGTCCCTGTTTTTTTATGGGGGTTATCCCGCCTTTTTCTCCCAGCCCTTTTGCCCTTGTTGCCAGTAGGTAATGTCGTAGCCTTCATCTTTATAGGTTTTCCAGCGGGCGCGGGCGGCTTGGATGGCGTCTGTGTCGTGACCGTTTAGCATTTCGCAGACCAGTTTGAATTGCCCCAGATCATCGTGCGTTGTTCCGCCCGTCAGGATCAGGAGGTCGGCGGCGTTTTCGTTTTCATCCTTATCGGTGAGCCAGACGGGTTGGTGATCGGGGTTGCCGTCTTTTGTGCTGCCGTGGGGGAGGAAGCTGTTGGGGGCGAAGGTCCATAGATGCGCGTTGAGCGATTCGCGGGATTTTTCATCCGGTGTTTTGATCATGATTTTGTGATCAATGGAGAGCGCCTTGGTGACGAGCGCGGGGAGGGTTTGCTCGAGTGGGGAGCGTTCCATGTGGTAGAATCGAATTTCTGTCATGATCTTGTCGTTTTCTTTTGATTTTCAGTGCGTTGCGGCACTCCTAAAATATGTCTAATATTCGTCGTCGTTTGCGCCTACTGAAAATCAAAATAAAACAACAATCTCTTTTTTTATATGTTTTTTATTTTTTCTTTACCGGTGGCGGGTAGGTGAAGGTTTCGCCTTTATAGTTTTTCACGCTGTAGGTGTCTTCTTTAAGTTCTTTTATGAAGCAGGGGGTGAGGGGGATTTTGCCGTGGCCGCCGGGGGTGTCGAGCATGTAGGTGGGTTGGCAGAGGCCGGAGAGGCGGCCTTGGAGGGATTTGACGATTGCTTGTCCTTCTTTGATCGAGAGGCGGAAATGCGATGTGCCGGGGGCGAAGTCGGGGTGGTGGAGGTAGTAGGGTTTTACGTTGAGGGCGACGAGCTCACGGTAGAGGGTTTCGAGGGTTTCTGGGTTGTTGTTCACATCTTTGAGGAGGACGGATTGCGAGAGAAGGGTTATGCCAGCCGTGTGTAGGTCGTGGATGGCGCGGCGCGTGTCATTGGTGAGTTCGCTTGCGTGGTTTATGTGCAGGGCGATGTAGGTGGCTTTGGTGCTTTTAATCGCGGTGATGAGTTCGGGGTGTACGCGTTTTGGATCGGCGATGGGGATGCGGGTGTGGAAGCGGATGACTTTGACGTGGGGGATGGTGTCTAGCGCCGCCATGATGGCGCTTAATTGTCGTGGAGAGATGATGAGTGGGTCGCCGCCGGTGAAGATGACTTCCCAGATTTGGTCATGATTGCGAATATAGTCGAGGGCGGCGGTGATTTCGCTATCGGTTAATATATCGGCGTTGTTCGGCCCGACCATTTCACGGCGAAAGCAATAGCGGCAATACACCGCGCAGATATTGGCGGGTTTGAATAAGACGCGATCGGGGTAGCGGTGGACGATCCCTTTTACGGGGGTGTGTGCGTCATCACCGATGGGGTCGGGATGTTCTTCGGGGATGGTGCGTAATTCTGCCTCGGTTGGGATGTATTGTTTTGCGATGGGATCGGTTTGTGGTGTGCCGGTGATGGTGGAGGCGATGGTGTCGGTGATCCTGTACGCGTATTTATCGGTGACTTTTGGGTTTGGGCTGTTTTTCATTGTTTGGCTTTAGATATTATTCAAACGCGAAGTTACGAAGTATCGAAGGGTTCGGTTTTGGTTGACCAATATTTTTTAAAACTTCGTAGCTTCGTTTCTTCGCGTTAAAAATTTTAATGCCTTTCATTTTCGCCAAGGCTTTGGCGGAAAAAGGCGGTGCTTTTTTTAATTTGAATATTGTTTTTCAATGAGTTCGGTTAGGATACGTACACCGAAACCGCTGCCGAATTTGGGGACGGTTGCTTGGTCGGATTTGCGCCATGCGGTTCCGGCGATGTCCATATGTGCCCATGGGGTGTCGTTTTCGATGAAATGCTCCAAGAAGCCCGCCGCCGTACATGCACCGCCATAGCGTCCGGTTTTGCCGAGGTTTTGGAGGTCGGCGACGTCGCTGACCATGGCTTTTTTCCAAACCTTGTCCAGTGGCATGCGCCAGAGTTTTTCGCCGGTGGTGGTGGAGGCATCTTCCATGTTTTTCCACAATGTATCGTCATTGGCGAATGTGCCGCAATATTCATGACCTAAGGCAACCATCATTGCGCCTGTTAATGTTGCGAGATCGATGATGGCGGAGGGGCTGTACGTGTTTTGTACGTGTGTCAGGCAATCGGCGAGGACGAGGCGGCCTTCGGCATCGGTGTTGAGCACTTCGATGGTTTTGCCGGAGAGAGAGCCGATAATGTCGCCTGGCCTGTACGCGTTATGCGAAGGCATGTTTTCGGCGAGGCCGACGATGGCGACGACATTTGCCTTTGCCTTTTGTAGGGCGAGGGTCTTCATTGTGCCGATCACGGCGGCGGAACCGCCCATATCCATTTTCATTTCATCCATGCCCGCGCCGGGTTTGAGGGAAATTCCGCCCGTATCGAAGGTTACGCCTTTACCAACGAGAGCGAAGGGTTTTGTATCTTTCTTTTTATTTGTTGTTTTTTGGCCACCATTCCAACGCATGATGACCATGCGGGGTTGGCGCTCCGAGCCTTTGCCAACGGCGAGGATGGCGTCCATGCCGAGTTTGGCCATTTTCTTCTCGTCGATCACCTCGACCTGTACGCCTAATGGTTTTAGTTCGTCTTTGATGAATTTGGCGTACGCCGCGGGGTAGAGGTGGTTAGGTGGCTCATTCACTAAGTCACGGGCGGTGTATGTGCCTTGGATTATGTGATCGAGGGTTGTGTATGTGGCCTTTATATTTGCGGCGTGTTCATAGATTGCCGTGATGGTTTGTAGCGGTTTTGCCTTGTCGTCTTTTTTCTTATAGCGATCGAAATTATAGGCGCGGAGTTTTGCGCCGGTGCAGATATGGGCGGCGAGGTCGGCGGTCGTGATGTTTTTTATGCTTTTGTCTTCACCGATGAGAAGGGCAGTGTTGGTGGCGTTTAGGGATTTTAGGGTCGGGAGGAGTTTTCCGCCTGCTTCCTCGCATTTCAGCGCGGTGAGGTCTTTGGCTGCGCCGAGGCCGAGGATGATGACGCGTTCGATATCGCCCTTTGTGGGGAGGGAGAGGGTTAGGGTTTGGCCTAATTTCCCTTCGAATTGCGGGTTTGATTTTAGGGCGGCAGTGATGAAGCCCTTTTGTTCTTTGTCGAAAGATTTAGCGGCAGCGCCGAGTTTTGTGCCTTCAAAGGCCGTTAGGATGATTGTTTTGGCTTTGGCGGGGATTTTCTTTGCGAAGGAGATTTTCAATGACATTGGTTTTTTGCTTCTTTAAACGTTACAAGATATTCTTATAAACTATATGATGTTTTATAAAGCTGGCTAGTCCCCAAAGCGTAAAAGAAAGAATTCATGCCCGTATTTGATCGCTATATGATCCGGAATTTGTTGATTGCGACCGTGTTTACGGCGGCGACGTTGTCGGTTGTGATTTTGTTGACGCAATCTTTGCGGTTTTTGGAGTTGGTGATTGAGGCGGGGGCGTCGAGTGCGGCGTTTTGGGTTTTGACTTTGCTTGCTTTGCCACGGTTTTTCGAGGTGTTGGTGCCGATTGCGTTGGTGGCGGCGGTTTTGTTTATCTATAGCCGTATGATTTCGGATTCGGAAATTGTGGTGATGCGTTCTATCGGGGCTTCGCCGTTTTCTTTGAGCCGCCCGGCGGTGATTTTGGCGTTGCTTGTGAGTTTGTTTTTGATGGCGATGACGCTTTGGGTTGCGCCGAAATCTCTTTCGAGTATGCAGGAAATGCGCCAAGAGGTTAAGGCGCAGTTTTCCGCGCTGTTGTTTCGTGAAGGGGTGTTTAATCAGGTGGGTAATGGTTTGACCCTTTATATTCGTGATAAGGGGAGCGATGGCGAGATGCTCGGGATTATGATTCATGATGCGCGGGAAAAAGGGAAAAATCCTTCGACAATTTTGGCCAAGCGCGGGAATTTGTTGATTGACGAGAGCGGGTATGAGGTCATCGTTTATGATGGGTCACGCCAAGAATATGACCCGCAACGTAAGGTGATGAGCCGTTTGAACTTTGACCGTTATGTGATTGATCTGCCGGATTCCGATCCCGTGCGGCAGCGGTGGCAGGAGCCGGATGAGCGGACGGTGTTTGAGTTGCTTAATCCCGATATGAGTAATGAGCGGGATGTCGAGAATTTGCGAGAGTTTCGGGTTGAGCTGCATAAGCGGGTTTTAAGTCCTTTATTGTCCGTGACCTTTACGGTGATTGGATGTGCGGTTTTATTGCTTGGGTCGCTTGATCGACGCGGGCAGGTGAAGCGGATTATACTGGCGGTGGTTATTGTGGTCGCGTTGCAAGGGGCGTTTATCACGTTGTATAATATGGCGCGGAATTATGATGTGGGGCTTTATTTGCTTTATGCGTTGGTGTTTGTACCGATGGGGGCGGCGTTGTTTTTGTTGAGCGCGGCGGGGGAGAAGACGCGGCGTAAGATCATGGCAAAGCCGGAGGCGCAGCTATGAAAATCACGACGACATTGAGCACGTATCTAGCGGGGCTGTATTTGCGCAATTTTGTGTGTTTGTTGCTGATTTTGCTTGGGATTATTTATCTGTTTGATACGGTTGAGCTGATCCGGCGGGGGAGCAAGGTTGATGATCTTTCGCTTGGGTTGATTTTGAGCATGGGGCTTTTGAAATTGCCGGAGGTGGGGCAGATTTTGTTTCCTTTTGCCGTACTATTTGGCGCGATGTTTACCTTTTGGCAGCTCAATCGGCGGTATGAGTTGATTGTTGTGCGGGCGGCGGGGTTTTCGGTGTGGCAATTGCTTGCGCCTGTTGTGGCGGTGGCGATTGTGATCGGGGCGTTTCAGATTATGGTGATTAATCCGGTTGGTGCGCTTTTGCTGGGGAAGTTCGAGCAGATGGAGCGGGTGCATTTGGAGCATAAAGCCAGTCAGATTGCTGTGTTCGAGGAGGGGTTATGGCTGCGGCAATCTACTGATTCCGGTTATGTGATTTTGAATGCACGCAATATCCGGCAGGCGGATTGGCGGCTTCGTGATGTGCATGTGCTGTATTTCGATGAGGCCGATACATTTTTGCAGCGTGTGGATGCGAAGAGCGCGATGCTAAAGCCTGGGCAATGGGTGTTTGAAGATACATATTTGACGCAGGCGCAGGGCGAATCGTTGCCGTTTCCCGAGGTGGTTTTGAAAACCGATTTAACGATTGCGGATATCGAGGATAGCTATGCCTCGCCGGAGACGCAGTCATTTTGGCGGTTGCCGGGCTATATCAAGACGTTGGAGGCGACGGGTTTTGAGGTCGGGGCGCTTAAGGTGCATTACCAAAATTTATTGGCGCAGCCGCTTTTATTTGCGGCGATGGTGTTATTGGCGGCGGTGGTATCCATGCGGCCACCGCGCAGTGGCGGGGCGTTATTGTTGATCTCGATCGGGGTGTTTACCGGATTTGTGGTGTTTTTCCTCTCTAGCTTTTTGCAAGCGTTGGGCGCGTCGCACCAGATTCCGGTGGTTTTGGCGGCGTGGTCGCCGGCGTTGATCTGTTTTATGCTTGGGGTGAGTATTATTATTAATCTTGAAGACGGTTAGGGTGGTTTTTTAATCATTTCTTCATATATATGGTGTTATATGAAGCTGTATCTTGACTTATTTAGTCACATCAATCACATATAATGTTTAATAGCGTGGGAAGAGCCGCATATGTTTATGAAGAAGAAATTTTTGACTTTAGCTGTGTTAGCCGGATTTTCGGGTTTTTTCCTGAGTGGATGTGCCAGTGATGGCGATCAATATGTTCTTGCGGACGGGCAGGAAATCTCTGATCCGTTTGAGGGGGTAAACCGTAAGGTTTTTGCTTTTAACGCGGCGGTTGATGAGGCGATTATTCATCCAACGCTTAAAGGCTATCGCCTTGTTGTTCCGTCATATGCGCGGACGGGGCTTGGTAATTTCCTTAACAATTTGAAAAGTCCGGTCGTTTTCGGGAATCAGTTGCTTCAGGGTGATTTGGAAGGTGCGGGGACTTCGTTTGTTCGTGCGACGATTAACACGATTTTGGGTGTTGGTGGTTTGATTGATATCGCCGGTATGGAAGGGATCGAGCATGAGGGTGAAGATTTTGGTCAGACGCTCGCGAAATGGGGCATGGATCATGGGCCTTATCTGGTTGTGCCGATTGTCGGGCCGTCTTCGGCGCGGGATTATGTCGGGTATATCGTTGATGGATATGCGGATCCCTTGCGTTGGTATTTGTTTAATGTTGATAAAGAAGGTTTGCACTATGCGCGTATGGGTTTGAGCTATCTTGATCTTCGTGATGATTTGATGGATGTTTTGGAAGATCTGCAGCGTAGCTCGATCGACTATTATGCTGCGACACGTAGTGTGTATTATCAGCGTCGTGAAGCGTTGGTGAATGACGAAGATCCGGATGCGAATGCGGCGGCGGTTATTCCCGATTACGACGATTACTAATATTTTAAAATAGGTTTTTTCGTTATGCTGCGATCCCGTGTTTTGATGCTTTGTAGTGCTTTTTTGGGCTTTGGTGCGTCTCAGGCTTATGGGTTTGATATGGGCGTGGTTGGAACGCATGTTAAAATGCTACAAGCGCCTAGCGCGTTTGTGAGGGTGAGTGATGATCCGTTGCAAAAGGGTGCGGAGAGTTTCATTGACCAGATGGCGAATGAGGCGATTGGCTTTTTGGGCAATGCGGATTTGAGCGAGGCGCAAAAGGCGTCGCGTTTCCGGAAATTACTTCGCGCTAAATTCGATATGAAGACGATCGGGCGTTTTGCCCTTGGGCGGCATTGGCGCGGGGCGAGTGCGGCGCAGAAGAAAGAGTATCAAAGCCTGTTTGAAAATATGATTGTTGAGGTTTATGCCGCGCGTTTTGGTGATTATCAAGGGCAGGCGTTAGAAGTGCGTTCCAGCCGTAAGGACAGTGAGCGCGATGTTAGTGTTCAATCCTATATTGTTCCCGATAGTGGCCCTGAAATTCAGGTGGATTGGCGGGTGCGGAAGAAAGACGGGCGGTATCGCGTGGTTGATGTGTCCGTTGAAGGGGTGAGTATGGCGGTGACGCAGCGTTCCGAATTTTCATCCGTGATCCAGCGCGGGGGCGGGGAAGTTGCCGTTTTGCTTGCGCATTTGAGTGGTGATAGCCAGTAATTCTTTTTATGATAATGTTGCGATGATGGCCAGATCCCCTTGGGTCGCGCCTTTGATTTGGTTACTGATGAGCAAGCTTCCCTTATAGACATTGTTGGTAAGTTTTCCTGCGGGATCGCCGGCTTCTTCTTGGAATGTTTTTACACTGCCGCCGGCCCAACGGAGGATTTGGTTGGGAATTTGGTCGATGAGTTTGAAGCAGCCTAATCCGATGAGATAGCATAAAATGGCGTAAACGGCGGTGAAGAAAAATTCATCAACTGGTGCGCGTAAAAATTCCAAAGAGGTGAGTGAAACGCTTGTGGCTTCTTGGATATCAAAGCCTCCGGCGTTGCTGACGACTAGGTCGAAGATATTATTGAGAATATAGACAAGCGCGCTGAAGATGCTGATGCTTGCCAATAGGCCGAAAAGGATGAGGATGGGGCGCAGGAATATTTCAAGAAGCAGGAAATAACCGTTGGAAGCCGCAGGGCCGGGGAGGCCGTCCCCGTCAATGCGTAAATGTGCGAGCGCCCAAAGCGGCATCGCAACGATGGCTTCGAAGATTGATTTTATCCATCCGCTGATGGCGAAGAAGAAATAGATGAAGGGGAGGAGCGGCAGGATGTAATAGAGAATGACGGCGATTCCGATACCTGTGTAGACAAGGGTGAAGAGGAAGCTGCTGCCGATTGTTGCGAGTTGCGCGGGGAGTTCGTCTAAAACGCCTAAAATACCGCTGGCGGCGCTTCCGGCGAGGGCGCCGCCGAAATTACGTATGACAGAGTCGATCATGCCTTTGCCAAGGGATGTGAGCTGCGCCAGTGGGTGGATATCGGGGTTGTCGCGCATTTCGAAGATGCCATGTGTACCAAGGGCAAGGTTGATAAAATCGATAAAGAAGTTTCCTGTTTTGGTGTTTTGTGTTGTCGCCGTCAGATTTTCTTCGCCCCAAAAAGTATAAGCCTCGTAAATGGCGGCATGGGTGAGATCCATGTTGTTATCCAGTGTGAGCATGTTTTTTTCACCGACTTGTAGGCTGTAACGGCTGATGCCGGAAACGGTGGCGCTCTCTGCCAGGCGTTTTTTGTAGGCTTCTTCGAGGACGTGGGGGAGTTTGGTTGCTCTGGGTAGGTTGAGGATAGCGCCGGTTACTGCGCCGTTCATTTTTGCGACACGGTTATACCATATCGCCGCGCCGCCCCATCCTTTTTCGATGATTTCTGTTGGATTGGTGAAATCGGCATTATCTTTTTGTTCTTGTACGCCGGCATCGACGGCATCTTGAATCTTTTGTTTGTATTTTTCATTTTCTGCTTGGGCGAAGCTGATGTCCGGTAGCGGGGTGCAGGCGGGGTTGTAGTTGAGTGTTTTGTTAAAACGGGTGTCGGCGATGCATGTGGCAACATTGGTGGTGTCGGGGTCGCTCCACATTTCTTGTAGGATTGTGAAGTAAGCTTCGCCGATTAAGAGCGCGCCCGGTTCAACGATGTCGTTGACGGGGATGACCATTTCACCGCATGTGGGGAATATGTTGCCGGAATAGCGCATATGTTCGTCGATGATGCCGTCGCCGTCCGTGTCTTTTCCTGCGGTTCCGATGCGTAGGGTCATGTTTGAATTAAGAGAGAATTTTAGAGCCGTGTCGAAGGTGGCGGTGGAAAATTCCAATGCATCGAGATAGGGCGCGGTGCCGTTTGGTGGCGCGCCGGATGGGGCGGTGGCGGTGTAATTTGGCGGTGTCGGGCGCACGATATAGGGGATGATTGTTTCATCATTGTTATATCCTTGGGTAATGGCGCAGGTTTTTGCGGTCAGGATAAATTGGTTGAGCGAGCCAAGTTCGGGGATGTTGGGGGTGGCGATGAGGCTTTGTTGATCGCCCATATAGGTTACGGTGAGGGCGTTGTTGAAATGTAGCCAGCCATTTGTGGCGAAATTAGAGCCGTGCTTGGCGACATAAAGCGTGATGATTTGCGCGCCGTTCATGCCTTCATTTGTGCTGCCGATATTGAGGGGGATGAGGAGGGCGAAGAAGGCAACAACGCGAATGGGAACCCAACCTTTGTTAAAACGTCGTCCAAAGGGTGTGCCGGAGGTAGCGGTTTCGCCGATGATTGTGATGATGAAGTAAATTAAAACCCATGCGCCGATGAACAGCATTCCCAAGGAATAAAATTGCAGCATATTGTGCAAGGCCTCGTGAACGGGGAAAGGGAAGGCGGGGGATGTGCCGGGGATTGGTAATCCTTTTGAATCCTTGCACGGCACGCCCGTGGATACACAGGATTCGAAAATTCCTGTCATACCGAAAACGCGATCAAGGATGATGAAGGCGATGTCTTGTTCGGGGCCGGGGGAGCCGGCGAGGCCGTTGGGATTTGCGAATAATGTGTTGATGGGCAGGCCGAAGGCAAGGGCGGGTTCGGAGGCTAAAAAAGAAATGCCGAGCAGGATGAATTGCATGATGATCAGGGCTAGTCCGGCGATAACAGTGAAAAACATGATGATTTGGTCGATGTTTTTGCGTGTGTATTGGAGGTTGTTTGCGGCTTGGGCAATGACGTGGCGAATGCCGAATTTCTCAAAATTTTCGGCGGCAAGGTAGGCGTGGTTTTGCGGGATGAGGCCGACCATGGCATAGACAAGCGCGATGTAATAGGCGATGTGGGAAAAACCGGATGTCGCGAAATTTTTCAGGCGCGGGAAAAGGCCGGGGAGAAGCGTGTGTTTTATGATTTTTCCGGTGGTTAATGCCATGTTGCGCTCCTATTTCACGAGTGCTTGTAGGCCGCTTCCCAATGCGCCGGAGGTTTGTTGTGCGCCGACGGTGGCTTTTCCGACCATGGCGGCGGCGGCATCTTCGCGGGAATCGTTGAATGTTCCGACGCTTTGCCCAATCCAACGTAGGATATTGTTCGGGATGAGGTCGATGAGTTTGAAGGATGACATTGCCATGAGATACACAATAATGGTGTAGACGATGGTGTAGAAAAACATATCTACGTTAGAGCGTAGATTTTCCATTGTGCCGCCGGTTGTGATGATTTCGCGGTAATCTGCACCGGTGAGGTTGTCGATGACGAGATCGAAGATTTGGTGTAGGACGCCAACCAATGCCGAGAAGATCGAGATACTGGCGAGGATACCAAATAGCATCAATATCGGGCGGATGAAGATTTCGAGGATGAGGAAGTACCCGCTGACTGCGGCTTGACCGGCGAGGCCTTCGCCATCAATGCGTAAATGTGCAAGTGCCCAAAGGGGCGCGCCGACCATGGCTTCGAAGATTCCCTTGATCCAGCCGCCAACGGCGAAGAAGAAATAGATGAAGGGGAGGAAGGGGACAATGTAGAAGAGGAGGAAGCCTGCTGTGATGCTGACCATGGCGAAGGTGAGGAGGAATTTTGAGGCAACGGAGGCAAGTTTTCCGGTGAATTCATCGAAGAAAGTGGAGAGGAGTGTGCCTGCTGCGCCGCCGACCATGGCGGTTCCGATGTTGCGGACGGAGGCTTCAATCAAGGATCGCCCGACGCCGACCAGTTGTGCGAGCGGGTGAGATTGTGGGTTGTTTTTAATGTTGAAGAGGCCTTCGGTGCCGAAAATGGCGTTGATGGAATCGATGATGGCGTTTCCGGTTGGCGCGGAGCGGACGGAGCTGGCGTGGCCGCCGGATTGCCAGAAATCGAAGGCTTCCCAGAGGGTGATCATGAAGGCGGCATCTTTACCATCACGTTTTGGGGGAACGGGGTCGCCATTGGCGAGGACGGGTTTAAAACGTTCGGAAAAGCTTACGGCTTGGTTTTGCATGTTTTTACGGTGCTGTACATATTCCATGATATCGGGGTATTTGCTTGGCATGGGAATGTTTAGAACGGTGGATGTGATCGCGCCGTTAAGTTCGGCGACTTTGTTATACCAGATGGCGGCGCCGGCCCAGCCTTTTTCGACCAAATTTGCGTCGATGGCGAAGCGGCCGGATTGTGACATTTGTTGTATAGCGGTTGCCATGACAGATTCTAGTTGTGTTGTGAATGTGTCTATTAAAGGGGCTTGTATATCTGAAGGCGGAGGCAGGGCGGTGGTGTCTTCCATGAATTTTGCGTGGCGTTTTGCCGTGTTGAGGGGATAATCTTCGGCAACTGACGGTGGTATGAACATGCCGAACCAGCCGTGTTTTATGAAGCGCCAATAAAAGGCCTGCATGGTTGCTATGCCTGTTTCTGCGGGGGCTGTGCCGGTGCGGGGACGTGGGTCGGTCAGGTTGAGCATGATTTCGCCGCAGAACGGGAAGACGTTACCGCGGGCGGTGGTGAATTCTTTGTCATTGTGCTCACCAAAGCGGATGACGGCACGGGAATCGCCATTTAGGAAGTCTATTAAGTCATCATATGATGTGTTTGGAGTTATCTCGAGTTTGTTTACAGCGCCGATCGGTCCTTTGACGAGGTATGGTTTTATTTCGCGGTCGTTCCCGCCCTTTTCTAAATGTGCGCAGGTTCTGGCGACGTAGAAAAATTGTAGAAGCCCGCCGATTTCGGGGATGTTGGGGGTTGTGGCGTTGCTTTTCCCGTTGGCGAAGAGACCGGCGGTTGCTTGGGCGCCTGCTCCGGTGAGGGTGGTGTTGAATAATATCCAGCCGTTTGTAGCAAAGCCCGAACCGTATTTTGCGGCGTTCAGGACGATATATTGCGAGGCATTTAAGCCATGCCCGAGCGGAACAAGAAGGCCGAAGGCAACGACGAAGCGTATGGGGGCCCATACTTTGTTAAAACGTTTACCAAATGCCGTTCCGGTTTGCGCGGTTTCGGCGATGACTGTCACCATGAAATAGAGCGAGATGAGCGTTGCAACAACGAGTAAGCCGATGCTGTAGAGTTGGAAGAGTTGGTGTATGGCATCGTGTATCGGGAAGGGGAAGCCCAGCGATGTGAAAATTGATGCGCCTGCATTTGGTCCAGTATTGCCGTTGACGGGCGTTCCATCCGCGCCGGTACAGGGGATTTGTTGTGCGATACAGGAATCGAACATGCCTGGTATGCCAAAGACCATATCCATGAGGACGTGTGCCATATCGTTGGTGGGGTTTGGTGTGACAAAAAAGCCGGAGAAGCTGGTTGGCATGGAGGCCATGACGGGTTGCACGACAACGCCCAAGGCCAGCATGGTTACTTGAATAAACATGAGGGCGAGGCCGATGAGGACGAGGATGAAAATGGTGATTTGGTCGATATTTTGGCGTTTGAAGACGAGGTTGTTTGCGGCCTCGGCGATGACGTGGCGGATGCCGAATTTTCCCATATTGGACATGTTTAGATAGGGGTGATTGGCGGGTAGCAAGCGCATGGAGCCGTAAACCAGTGCGATGAAATAGGCGACATGCTGGAATCCGGTGGTGAAAAGGTCGGCGAGGCGCTGTTTAAAGCCGGGGAGCGCGGCGTAGGCGAGGGTGGATTTGAAGGTGAGGGTTATCATGTTATCTTGCCCCCAATTTTGCTAATGCACCGCCGAGCGCGCTGGAGGCACCGCTTGCGGATTCTTGGATGCCTTTTGCCATTTGTTGTCCGGCGGTCATGCCACCGAGCGCGGCGTAGCGTGTCAGGCCGGCGGCGGGGTCTTCGGTTTGATCGGCAAATGCGGATACACCGCCACCCATCCAGCGTAAGATTTCTTTTGGAATGTTATCGATGAGCTTAAAGGCCGCCGTTGCCATCATGTAAACGATAATGGCGTATACGATGGTGAAGAATAGATCATCAATCGGGCCGCGTTGGAAAGTGAGGGTATCTATGCCGGCGACGGTGAATGAAGGATCGCCGTCAAAACCGGCAAGGTTATCGACGACAAGTTGCCAGATGAAATTGAGAACACGAACTTGTGCAGTGAATATTACAATGGCGGCGACAAGGCCGGTTACAACAAGAATGGGGCGGATGAAAATTTCAAAAATCAGGAAATAACCATTCATGGCAGAATTTCCGGGTAAGCCTTCGCCATCAATGCGTAAATGTGCGAGCGCCCATAGCGGGGTGGCGACCATGGCTTCGAAGATCCCTTTGACCCATGACCCTACGGCGAAGAAGAAGTAGATGAATGGCAGGAACGGGAGGATATAATATAGTACCAATCCGGCGGTGAGGCCGATGAAAGCGGTGGACATGATAAAGCCGGAAACGGCGTTTATGATGCTTGCGGGAACACCATCCACCGCGCGGAGCAGGCCACCGAATGCCGAACCAATGGTGGCGGTGGCGACGTTCCGGATGGTGGATTCGACTAACCCTTTGCCGAGCATGGTGAGCTGCGCCAGTGGGTGGACCTGATTGTTGGCATCGGCCATTTCGAACATGGCCTGTGCACCGAAGATCAGGCTGATGGAATCTTCGAGGATGTTGCCGCTGGTCGAGGTGTCGGAGCTGGTTTGATCCTGATCTTCCTTATTCCAATAGATGAAGATATTATTCAGGTTGATTGCTGTTTGCTTTTCAACGGTGCTTAAGCCTGCTTTGTCGATTGAGATGCCGTTACTTAAGACGGGATTGAATTGCTGGATGCCTGTTGTTGATCCGGCGGCGTCGTTGGTGCGTTTGAAGCTGCGGACTTTTTCCATGGCAAGGGGGTATTGTTGGAGGATAGGAAGATTGATAACCGCATCCATGAAGGCGCCGTTTAATTGAGATATGGTGTTAAACCAAATTCCCGCACCACCCCATCCGCGATCGAGAATTTCCTGGGATATCTCGGTTTCGGTTGTGTTGTTGATGTAGTCGTTCCAGATTGTTCGGATGTTGGTTTTTAATATGCCTTTATATTCATCGATTTTGGTTTGTTTCCATTCGGCGGTGACAGGGTCGGGACATGTTGGGATATTTGTTCCTGTGTAGGTGCAAGGATTGCCGTGTGAGCCGGAGATATTTAGATTTCTGGCGGTTGAATATTGTGCAAATTCGGCGAAATGCGGGTCATCCCACATAGTTTTTACGAGGTTGAAATACATTTCTTGTACTTTTTCAGGGCCTAAACCGACACTTCCGGATGTTAGGATGTCTGCGGTTATAATAGGGATTCTGATGCTGCCGCAATGGGGGATGACGTAGCCAGGGAATTTTTCTGCGCCTTTTTGTATGTTGATCGGGCCGTGTGGCCCTGATTCGGCACCGAATTCTCCAAAGGTAATGACAATGTTTCCCCCTTCAAAAAAATTCATAGCGGCGGTGTATGGCGTGCCTGCGTTTAATTGTCGCATGCTGTATTGATTGGACATCCAACTGGTAGGGTTTTTTACAAGATAAGGGCGAATTTTGAAGGTAGGGTTAGGTGGAAGAGGGGCTTGGCCGCGCGTGTTTTCATCCGCAAGCCAATGTGAAAAAGCGCAGGCGTGAGCCAAACTTATGGCTTGTACCAATGGGGCGACGCTGGGTTCGGTGGGCAGGCCGATGAGGGATTCTTTCTCGCCTGTCGGGTTTGCGCCCGCGCCCATGCGTGCGGCAATTGCGTTGTTATAGGTAAGCCAGCCATTGGTGGCGAAGCTGGAGCCTGCTTTGGCGGCGTAGAGGGTTATATATTGCCCCGTATTCATACCGTAATTGAGCGGGATGAGCAGGCCGATTGCCATGATGAGGCGGATGGGAACCCATACATTTTGGAAGCGTTGCCCGAAGGGTGTACCGGTTGTTGCGGTTTCCAATACGACAACAACGACGAAATACAGGAAGATCAACGTTCCGACAGCAAGCATGCCGTAGGAATAAAAGCGGAACAATTCATGAAGGGCGAGGTGGAATGGCTGTGGGAAGGTGGTTAAGGGTGTTCCGGCGGCTACGCCCGGGCATGCGCCGCCGGTGGATATGCAGGAATTGAAGAAATTAGGAATGCCGAAGACTTGGTCGAGTAGCATAAAAGCGATGTCGGCTTCGGGGTTTGCGGTTACGAAAATGGCTTGAGCCATGACGGGGCCGAGAATGATCCCAAGGATCAGGACGATGATTTGCAGGGCAAGAAGCGTGATCCCGAGGAGCAGGAGGACAAAAATGGCGATTTGGTCGATATTCTCGCGTTTGAGGGTGATGTTATTGGCGGCCTCGGCGATGGTATTGCGGAGGGTGAATTTCCCGATGTTGTCGGGGTTTAGATAAGGGTGAGTCGGTGGCAGAAGGCGCGTCATGGCGTAAATTTGTGCCATGAGGAATGCGACATAGCCAAAGCCGGAGGTCAAAAACTCCTTTAGCCTAGGCAGAATGCCTGGCATAATGACGTAGCTTGCGACTTGCTTTGCGCCTATTGTTTTTGCCCTTGTCGTGCTCACATTAATACTCTTTTTTGCCCCTTTTGGGGCGCGTTTTAGCGATTTTTATCCGTGAATCAGGATATTAGAATCGCGATTGCGCCCGTTTATCAGGTTTATCGCGTGTATGAAGTGTATCATAAACACAAGACGGATTAACCCAATATATAAGCCATAATTGTGCCATATTTGGGTTAACAAAGTCTTAGGATTTTGCTGACCGCTATCCCCAAAATCGATCCAGTGCTAAGAGGCTGGTTTTTATGTATTTAGCTTATTGTCATTGCGAGGAAGCGAAGCTGACGCGGCAATCCATCACCCGCACTATCGACAAGTACGGGTGATGGATTGCTTCGCTTCGCTCGCAACGACGGGGGGTTAAGCAATCGCCTTGTATTTAATCCGTGTCGGGGATTCGTCGTCGCCTATGCCCATGCGGCGTTTATAGTCGGTTTCGTAGTCTTGGTAGTTTCCTTCGAACCATTCTACGTGGCTGTTGCCTTCAAAGGCGAGGATGTGGGTGCAGAGGCGATCGAGGAACCAGCGATCATGCGAGATGATAACGGCGCAGCCGGGGAAGTTTTCGATGGCTTCTTCCAATGCGGCGAGTGTTTCGGTGTCCAAATCGTTTGTCGGTTCATCGAGGAGGATAACATTTGCCTCCTTTTTCAACATTTTAGCCAAATGTACCCGATTGCGTTGTCCGCCGGAGAGGTCTTTGACTAGTTTTTGCTGGTCGGCTTTGCGGAAGTTAAAGGCGGAGACGTAGGCGCGGGATTGCATTTCGACTTTGCCGAGCTTGATAATATCCGTGCCGCCGGATATTTCTTCCCAAACGGTGCTGTCGCCCGCCAATGCGTCGCGGGATTGATCGACATAGCCGAGCTCGACTGTGTCGCCGACATTGAATGATCCTTCGTCCGGTGTTTCGCCGCCGGTGATCATTTTAAACAAGGTCGATTTACCCGCGCCATTTGCGCCGATCACGCCGACAATCGCGCCGGCGGGGACTTTGAAGGATAAGCCATCGATGAGGAGTTTGTCGCCGAAGCCTTTTTTGAGGTCTTTGGCTTCGATAACCAAATCGCCAAGGCGCGGCGGGGTCGGGATAACGATTTGTGTTTGGCGGCTGTCGACGCCTTGGGATTCCTCGATGAGGTCGTTGTAAGCGCTGATCCTTGCCTTGGATTTTGCACGACGGGCGGAGGGGGATTTGCCCATCCATTCTTGCTCGCGCTTGAGGACTTTTTGACGGGCATCGTCTTCGCGGGCCTCTTGGGAGAGGCGTTTTGTCTTGGCTTCGAGATACGCGGAGTAATTTCCTTCGTATGGAATGCCGCGCCCACGGTCGATTTCCAAGATCCAGCCCGTGACATTGTCGAGGAAGTAGCGGTCATGTGTGATCATCACGACTGTGCCGCTGTAATCGCCTAAGAAGCGTTGGAGCCATGCGACGCTTTCCGCATCAAGGTGGTTTGTAGGTTCATCAAGCAGCAGCATGTCCGGCTTTTCAAGGAGGAGGCGGCAGAGCGCGACGCGGCGTTTTTCTCCGCCCGATAGGTTTTCGACCGATGCATCACCGGGCGGCGTGCGGAGCGCGTCCATCGCGATTTGTGCGGTGCGCTCGATTTCCCAGCCATCATTATTGTCGAGCCATTCTTGCAAATCGCCCATTTCCTCGGTGAGTTTTTCGAAATCCGCATCCGGATCGGCCATCTCGGCGGCGACTTCGTTATAACGGGTGAGCTTTTCCATCGCTTCGCCAAGGCCGTCCATGACGTTTTCTTTGACGGTTTTGGAATTGTCGAGCTGTGGCTCTTGCTCCAAATATCCGACACGTACACCCTTTGCGGCCCATGCCTCGCCGGTATATTCATTATCAATGCCCGCCATGATTTTTAGGAGCGTAGATTTACCCGCGCCGTTTGGCCCCAAAACACCAATCTTCGCACCGGGCATAAAGCTCAGCGTGATGTTTTCGAGGATTTTCTTGCTGTCGTAAGATTTTGACAGGCCATTCATGACGTAGACGTAGGATGCGGACATAACAGTGTGTTCTTTCTTGTTCCGGCGGAATTTAGCGGTTTTTTTTATGGGAGTCGAGGGGCGTTTTTTGTTTGCTGTAAAACATTATGTTATTTTGTCGGTTGTGCCTTGAGTTTATACCGACTAGTCGGTAATATTGAGGTGTATTTTTGAGGAGATAGAGCATGGCTAAAGCGGAAAAAATTACGACACAAGCGAAGATTTTGGAGGCGGCGGAGGCGTTGTTTTGGCGGCAGGGGCATAAGGCGACTTCGCTTGATGCAATCGCCAAACGGGCGAAGCAGAGTAAGGGGGCGGTGTTTCATTATTTTAGTAATAAGAATGATGTGACGTTGAGTGTGTTGCATCAATATGCGGCGGAGGAATTGTTTGCGCCGCTGGATCGGGCGTTTGCGCAGAATAAGAATGTGAAGGATGCGCTCATGTTTTATGCGCAGGATTTGTATGTGCGGTATGGTGAGGAGGCCTATAAAGGTGGGTGTTTGCTCGGGAATATGGCGCTTGAGTTGTCGGATCAGGATGAGAGTATTCGGCTGGAATTGGCTAAGGTGTTTTTGGAATTTGAGAATAAGTTGGTTAATCATCTTAAGGAAAGTGCGGGCAGTGCGGAGATTTTGATGGAGCCACGGCAATTTGCACGGGTTTTTGTTGCCGTGATTCAGGGGATTACGATGACGATTAAGGTACATAAGGACAAAAACCGCGCAGCGCGAGAGTTTCAGGCGCTTGCCGAGATGGTTGAACGCCTGATACGCGGTTAATCTTTGCATTTTACGGGTCTGCAAATCCAGTCTTTCTGCGCTTCCGGTGCTCACGTACGAAATGTACGTTGCGCGCCGGTTCTTTAAACACTTCATTTTCGACGGCCTTAAAATGCAAAGCTTAAGCGCGTATCGGATGGTCATAAAAGAAGGCAGCATATTATGAGTGATGGGTTGATTATTGGTGCGGATGGTAAGGCGCGGTGTTGGTGGTGTGGGGATGATCCGCTCTATGTGCGGTATCATGATGAGGAGTGGGGGAAGCCCGTTACGGATGATGTACGTCTTTTTGAGAAGATATGTCTTGAGGGGTTTCAGGCGGGGTTGAGCTGGATCACGATATTGCGGAAGCGGGAGAATTTTCGTGCCGCGTTTGACGGGTTTGATTTTCGGCAGGTGCAGCATTATGGCGCGGCGGAGGTTGAGCGGTTGCTTAATGATGCGGGGATTATTCGGCATCGCGGGAAGATCGAGGCGACTATTAACAATGCCGCGCGGGCGGTGGAGATGGTTGAAGAATTCGGGAGTTTATCGGATTATTTTTGGGGTTTTAAGCCTGAAAAACACGTACAGCCAGCGAGCAAGAAAGACGTACAGGCGACGAGTGAGGCTTCGATCGCGCTCTCCAAGGATCTTAAAAAACGCGGGTGGAAATTTGTCGGACCGACGACCTGCTACGCGTTTATGCAGGCGATGGGGATGGTGAATGACCATATTGAGGGATGCCATTGTGGGTGATTTGGTTTTAATGTTAGTATGCTTGTATGGTTGATAAAATAAATCCATCGCGGAATGCTTTGATTGATGCGACGCGCAGCCGCGTTAGTTTTTCCGGTCATCATGGGGCGCTTGGGGCCGCAGGGCGGCGCGAGGCGGCGAATAATCCGGATAATTGTGAGTTTTTGAATGCGCCGGGGGCGAGCATTGCGGTTAGCCCCAAGGGCGGGACGTTTGAGAATATGCTCATTGGTGTGGCGTGGGATAATGTGCAGGTTCAAAAGGCCGGATTTTTCGGGAAATTGTTCAAAAAAACGCTTAATCAGGGGGTGGATCTTGATATTGGCTGTTTGTACGAGATGCAGGACGGCACGCGCGGCGCGATACAGGCGTTTGGCGAGAAATTCGGGGATTATGATGCACCGCCTTTTATGGCGCTGTCGGGGGATGAGCGTACGGGGAATGCGGAGGGGCATGATGAGTATATCCTTGTGAATGGGGCGCATTGGGCGGATATCAAGCGGGTGCTGGTTTATATCTATATCTATGATGGTGCGCCGCGATGGAGTGAGATTAACCCGCAAGTGATTTTGGATGTGCCGGGGGAGAATGATTTGGTGGTGACATTGGGCGCGCATGATGACTCGCTGGCGTTGTGCGCCGTGGGCGGTTTGGAGAATGTGCGCGGCGGGATCAAGCTTACGAACTATACCGAATATTTCCCGGGGCACCAGGAAATGGATCGGGCGTTTGGGTATGGCCTTGAATGGGCCGATGGGGTGAAATAAACTTTGATCTTGTGAGAGTTTTTGATGTTACTATAGTTGTTTAATGAAACTTATTCTCCATATCGGGCAAAGCAAAACGGGCACTACTGCGCTGCAAACGTATTTGCGTAATAATGCAGTATTTTTAAAACAGTATGGTGTTTTGTATCCGGATTATTATATCGCCGGAAAGCCGATTAATACGCTCAACCATAATAGTTTTGCAACGGCGCTTTGTGGTTTGAAGTCATACCCTGATTTTTCTGCAGATGTGTATTTTGATCAATTTTTGCAGCAGTTGGAAGAGTCTGGTTGTCATAGCTTGCTTTTGAGTGCTGAAAACTTTTTTGGAGCTCCTCATATCTGGGGGGTGCCTGATGGTGAGGGTTTTTATTCTGCGCATGAAAAGAAGATTAAAACACTTAGAAGGTTTGCGCAAAATTTTGAAATTCATTTGATTGGTTATTTTAAGCCGCCGCATAATTGGTTTGAAACTGTTATCCCGCAAATTATAAAATATGAGGGATTGGGTTCTGCGGGGGCTGTTTATGAGAGTGATGAGCAACTTTTTGAATTATTGAAGCCGGTGTTGGAGATTCATAGGCTTTTGAAGCTTTGGGAGGATGTTTTGAAGCCGGATGTTACAACATTTGTCCCATATATTCGTGAAGAGCTATTGAATGGCGATATTGTTGCTGATTTTTTAAGGCGTGCACATATTGATTTTGATGGTTTGTCATCAATTTCATTGAACTATGTTTTGAATGAAGCTTTGGATAGGCGTTTTATAGAAGTTAAGAAAATTTTGAATAAACGTAAACGTACGCATAAGGATGAGCGTGTTATCACCGCATGTCTTAATCGCATGAATGCGCAGTATTTACAAAAATCCCGTATTGAAAAATATAGGATTGATACGGAATTAATGACACGTGTTCAGGCGTTTTGTGCTCCTGTGTGCGATATTATGAGTCAGCGATATGGCCGTGATGACGAGCCTTTCTTTAAAACGCAGGGCGATGATGCTGAGCAAAATGTTTTATTGGATAGTGAAATTCAAAATCTTTTAAACGATTTTGAAGCTTTGTATATGTCTTGGCCGATGCGATGGGAGAGGGTTAAAATTACTCTTAAAGCAAAGTTGATGCATAAATACCCTAAGCTTTATGCGTGTTTAAAAAATATAGTGAAGCCTTGATCTTGAAATGGTGTTGTGTACCTAATAATACGTTTTTTAGAGTGGGATAGATTTGCATCGGTCTGCGCTTTTTGGTTTTCATCATATAAGAATGCCCTTTGGATGTTTTTAATGGGTTTCTAAGATTATAATTTTAACGACTATAGGAAGTATTTTTGTGATCCCAGATACCTTCATTGCTCTTGCCATGCCCGTTGGTCTTATGCTTGCGGGGATTTTGTTGCTTATTAAAGGGGGGGACTGGACGGTTAATGCGTCCGTGTATGTGGCGAAGAAGTTTGGGATTTCGCCGCTTGTCGTGGGGTTTACGATTATTGCGTTCGGGACGTCCTTGCCGGAGTTGGTGATTTCATTGTTGGCGAACTTTGATGGCTCGCCGGGGATTGCGCTGGGGAATGTTATTGGGTCGAATATTGCCAATGTGTTGCTTGTGATTGGGG
>JBOEFZ010000005.1:0-4889 GCA_050633165.1 Alphaproteobacteria bacterium
ATGGTGCGGCTGGAGGGACTTGAACCCCCACGCCCGAAAGCACTAGAACCTAAATCTAGCGTGTCTACCAATTTCACCACAGCCGCACAACTGTGTAGGTCGTTAAGTTGAGATACGTCTTAATCGTTTCTTTTTTCGAATTCAAGCGAAAACCTTAAAAATACGTGTAAGAATTGCTTGACCTTTCCTATGTGAAAACTTTATACATGCGATCACATATGTTGCGGCGACCGTAGCTCAGTTGGTAGAGCACTCGGTTGTGATCCGAGTCGTCGCGGGTTCAAGTCCCGTCGGTCGCCCCATTTTTAAACTTTGAAAGATTTATACCCATGCAAGTAAAAGAATTAAAATCCGAAGGTTTGTTCCGCGAGTTGGAGATCCAGATTCCGGCCAATGATATTGATGCGCGCCTTGATACGAAGTTGGTGGAAGTTGGTAAGACGGTTAATATGCCCGGTTTCCGCAAAGGGAAAGTGCCGATGAAGATGCTTAAAGAGCGTTACGGTAAGGCGATTTTGGGTGAGGTTCTTGAGGCGCTTGTGAATGAGACGTCATCCAAGGCGATGCTCGAGAATGAAATTGTTCCGGCGATGCAGCCGAAGATCGAAGTGAAGAGCAAGGATTTTGGCGAGGGGAATGATCTTATTTATACTTTGGCGGTCGATATTTTGCCGAAGTTCGAGGTGACTGACCTTAAAAAAGCGAAATTGACGAAGCCCGTTGCGAAGGCGGCGGATAAGGATGTTGATGATGCGCTTGAGCGGATTGCCGCGAATAATGTGACAACCAAGAAGGTTGAAGATGATCGTGCGAGCAAAGATGGCGATACGGTTTTGATGGATTTTGATGGTCGTACGGCGGATGATGATGTGCATCATGATGGTATGAAGGCCGAAGGGCATCGTTTGAAGCTCGGTTCGGGGCAGTTTATTCCTGGATTTGAAGAGCAGCTTGTCGGTCAAAAGGCCGGAACGCAGCTTGATGTTAAGGTTGCTTTCCCCGAGGAATATGGTGCGGAGCACCTTGCGGGTCGTGATGCGATTTTTGATGTTACTATTCATGAAATTCATGAAGATGGCGAAGCGCAGGTGGATGATGAGTTTGCCAAGCAGCTTGGCATGGATGATGTTGCCGCGTTGAAAACAGCGGTGCGTGAGCAGCTTGAGAAAGAGTATGAAGGTCAGAGCCGTTTGGCGGTGAAGAAGGACTTGCTTGATTTCCTTGATGATAAGCATGATTTCGAAATTCCATCCAGCATGTTGGATCAGGAATACGAAAACGTAATCGCGCAGATTGAGCATGAGCGTAAAACGCAAGGCGAAGATGCCGAGGTTTCCGATGAGGAAAAGGCGGAGTATAAGACAATTTCCGAGCGTCGCGTGCGTCTAGGCCTTGTTTTGGCGGAGATTGGTAATCAGCAGAATATTCAGGTCGGAGATGCGGAATTGCAGCAAGCGGTTATCCGTGAAGCGCAGAAATTCCCGGGCCAAGAGCGTGAGGTGTTTGAATATTATTCAAAGAATCAAAACGCGCTTGAATCCCTGCGTGCGCCGGTATTTGAAGAGAAGGTTGTTGATTATATCCTCGAGCTTGCCGATGTGAGCGAGAAAGAAATCAGCGCCGAGGAATTGGCTAAGGTTTTGGAAGCAGAAGAGGAAGCGCCTAAGGCGAAGAAGCCTGCTAAGAAAAAAGCAGCAGCAAAAAAGAAGCCCGCGGCGAAGAAGGATGAAGCAGCAGAAGATGATTGCTGCGCTTCTGGAACTTGCGGTTCGGATAAGAAGTAGTTCTTTTCTCCATATGAGGTTTCAAAAAGGCGCGTCGCTTGATGCGCCTTTTTTTGTGTCTTTGTGGGGTTATTGCATTTGTGACTTGCTCCGTTCCTTAGCTCTCGCTAACCTCAAAGGGTAATAAGGAGATTGATTCACATGGTTGCAGATTTTAATGAGCGGGATCCGCTTGAGGTTTATAATAATACACTTGTTCCGACGGTGATTGAGCAGACTAATCGTGGGGAGCGGGCGTTTGATATTTATTCGCGTTTGTTGAAGGAGCGGATTATCTTTTTAACCGGTGAGGTGCATGACCATGTGACGAGCCTGATTTGTGCGCAGCTTTTGTTCCTCGAATCCGAAAACCCTAAAAAACCGATTTCGTTTTATATTAATTCACCGGGCGGCGTTGTGACGGCGGGGCTTTCCGTTTATGACACGATGCAGTATATCAAGCCGGAAATTCATACGGTTTGTATCGGGCAGGCGGCGTCTATGGGCTCGCTCTTGCTTACGGCGGGGCAGGATGGGCACCGTTATTCGCTCCCTAATTCCCGTATCATGATTCACCAGCCATCGGGTGGTGCGCGTGGTCAGGCGACTGATATTGAAATTCAGGCGCGCGAGATTTTGCGCCTGCGTGAGAATTTGAACAATATGTATGTGAAGCATACTGGTCAGAAGCTTGATAAAATCGAAGCTGCGATGGAACGTGATAATTTCATGAGTGCGGAGGAGGCGAAGGCATTTGGTCTTATTGATCATGTTGTTGAAAGCCATCGCTTGCCGGAAGAGAAATAGTGGTTGGGTGTGGTTGGTAGGTTTTGAATTGCTACTAACTAACCGCTATCGACTTACTATTGAAGCCTTGATTTTTGCGGCGTGATCGCCCATCCTGTAACTCTTGGATATATTAGAGAGACCGTACCCCTATGCTTGGATCTTCCAAAACAGATAGCTATGCCGTTTTGCCGCTTCGTGACATTGTTGTGTTTCCGAACATGATTGTGCCGTTATTTGTCGGGCGGCCAAAATCGGTGGAGGCGTTGGAGCGTGTGATGCAAGGGGACAAGCAGGTTCTTCTTGTGACGCAAAAAACGCCGAGCGAGGATGAGCCAGCCGCGCGGGATTTGCACAGTGTCGGGACGGTTGGCAAGATTTTGCAGCTTTTGAAATTGCCCGACGGGACGGTGAAGGTTCTGGTCGAGGGTGGTGATCGGGTCGAGGTTAAGAAATATAAATCCGATAAGGCGCATATCGAGGCCGAGGTTAAGGTGGTCGAGGATGAGACGCAGATCACGGATGAGCTGGAGGCGTTGGCCAAGGCGGTGCGGGCGCAGTTCGAGCAGTATGTTAAGCTGAATAAAAAGATCCCGCCGGAGGTTATTATCTCGGTTAATCAAATCGGGCATCCTTCGAAAATGGCGGATACGGTGGCCTCGCATCTTGCGATCCCGCTTGAGCAGAAGCAGGAATTGTTGGAGGCGTTTGATACCAGCCAGCGTTTGGAGAAAATCTTTGCCCATATGGAGGGGGAGATTGGCTCGCTTCAGGTGGAAAAGCGTGTGCGCGGGCGGGTGAAGAAGCAGATGGAGCGTACGCAGCGCGAATATTATTTGAATGAGCAGATGAAGGCCATTCAAAAGGAGTTGAATGAAGGTGATGACGGCGGGGATGAGATTGCCGAGCTTCAGGAGAAAATCGCCGAAGCGAAGTTGAGTGATGAGGCGCGGGAGCGTGCGGATTCTGAGTTGAAGAAGCTGCGTAAGATGGCGCCGATGTCGGCAGAGGCAACGGTGGTGCGCAATTATCTGGATGTGATTTTGGATTTGCCGTGGAGCAAGCGCAGCCGGACGAAGCGGGATATTAAGGCCGCGCTTAAAGTATTGGATCAGGATCATTACGGGCTTGAGAAGGTTAAGGAGCGGATTCTTGAATATCTCGCGGTGCAGCAGCGGACGAAGAAGGTTAAGGGGCCTATTCTTTGTTTGATGGGGCCGCCGGGGGTCGGGAAAACTTCGCTCGGGAAGTCGATTGCCAAGGCGACGGGGCGGAATTTTGTGCGGATGTCGCTTGGTGGGGTTCGGGATGAGAGCGAGATTCGCGGGCATCGTCGGACATATATTGGCGCGATGCCGGGTAAGGTTATTCAGGGGATGAAGAAGGCGAAAGCGATCAATCCGCTCTTCCTTTTTGATGAGATTGATAAGTTGGGTTCGGATTATCGTGGTGATCCTAGCTCGGCGCTGCTTGAGGTTCTTGATCCGGAGCAAAATTCAACGTTTCAGGATCATTATTTAGAGATTGATTACGATCTTTCCGATGTGATGTTTGTGTGTACGGCGAATAATCTGGCGACGATGCCGCGCCCATTGTTGGATCGGATGGAGATTATCCGGATATCGGGCTATACCGAAGATGAGAAGGTCGAGATTGTTAAGCGGCATTTATTGCGTAAGCAGGTGAAGGCGGCGGGGCTGAAAAGGGCTGAGTTTAAGATTAGCGATGCGGCGATCCGCGATTTGATCCGTTATTACACGCGTGAGGCGGGTGTGCGGAGCTTGGAGCGGGAGCTTGCGAATCTTTGCCGTAAATCGATTAAAGAGATTTTGATGAAGGGGAAGGCGAGTATTTCGATTACGCCGCGTAGCCTCGAGAAATATGCCGGTGTGAAGAAATTCCGTTTTGGCGAGATTGAGGATGAGAACCGCATCGGCGTGGTGAATGGCTTGGCCTACACCGAATCGGGTGGTGATTTGCTGTCGATCGAGGCGGTGACGATGCCGGGTAAGGATGGGAAGCTTTCAGTTACCGGAAATCTTAAAGATGTCATGAAAGAATCTGTGACGGTGGCGGAGATGTTGATTAAATCCCGCGCGGCGCAATTCGGAATTGATTATGAGGCGCTCAAGGAAAAGCAGATGCATGTGCATGTGCCCGAAGGTGCAACGCCGAAAGATGGGCCATCCGCCGGTGCGGCGATGGTGACGGCGATTATGTCGGCGCTTACGGGGATTGAGATCCATAAGGACATCGCCATGACCGGTGAGGTGAATTTGCGCGGGAATGTTACGGCGATTGGTGGTCTTAAGGAGAAGTTGTTGGCGGCGCTTCGGGCGG
>JBOEFZ010000006.1:0-27520 GCA_050633165.1 Alphaproteobacteria bacterium
TTTATGAGTACGCTACCTAGTTTTTTGAGCGCCTTGGGAGGTAGATCAAAAATGTCTTTGCCTTTCGACTTTATCACCACGGCACCATCCTGCGCTCGCTCCGATTGGTACGCTACGCTTCAGTCACCACACATGGTGGCTAACACATTGAAACCAAACCAGTGACTAACTCTGGAATTGGTACCACTATGTGGGGCAGGTCACTTGCCCCCTAAAAAATTTCAATACTTGATGATTGAATATCAAAATCAACAAATTGTATAAGCTGTCCAGAGGGGTTTACATTTTGAGTTAATGTTACTGTAAATTCATCCGCGTCTAATTCATTGTTTTCATTTTTAACGACAACAAAATCATTCGCATCTTCGAAGGGTCTCAGAATAATGTCACCATTTTCCCTTACGCTTATCATAGTATCAATATCTTTAAATTCAGTGCTTTCATTTATAATGGTGCATCTAATGATATCATCGAAGGCTGAATAGTCCTTAATAATTGTTACGTTTTTATTTTCCAGTTCATTTTCAAAATGACTAATTGAAAAGCTATCAGACCCTTCTCCACCAAACATCAGATCACGGTCTAGGCCACCAAATAAAAAATCATCGCCATTATCACCGTAAAGAACATCATTCCCATAACCACCATGAATTTCGTCATTTCCTGAGCCTCCAAACAACCTGTCGTCTTCACTACCTCCATGAACAAAGTCGTCACCGTTTCCGCCTCTAATAGTATCGTTACCCGCACCGCTACGAACCATATCATTGCCATTTCCTGCTCGGATAAAATCGTGCCCACCACCTCCGTAAATTACATCGTCACCATTGCCACCGTTAATTAGATCATCACCATTATCACCGTTAATTCTATCGTTGCCATAACCACCATGAATTTCGTCATTTCCTAAACCGCCCAACAACCTGTCGTCTCCACCACCTCCGTGAACAAAGTCGTCACCGTTTCCGCCTCTAATAGTATCGTTACCCGCACCGCTACGAACCATATCATTGCCATTTCCTGCTCGGATAAAATCGTGCCCACCACCTCCGTAAATTACATCGTCACCATTGCCACCGTTAATTCTATCGTTGCCATCTCCCCCCCATACTGAGTCATCACCCTCTCCACTATCAATGATATCGTTACCAAAGCCACCAATAATCCTATCATTGCCAGCATATGAAAATAACCTGTCATCTCCGAATAAACCTAATAGAATATCATTTTCGAGTGATGCATAAATGATGTCGTCTATATCTAGCCCTCTATATAACATGGCTTTCTCCATTTGCGTAATACCGCGATAGTTAGTATACATAATATTATATCGAACTTTTCGAAATAAATCTATTGTTAATTCTTAAATTTTATAAACCAGGAGCGTTTAGCCTTATTGCTCGCAATTTCTTCTCAATATGCGCGATGACCTGCTCTTGCTTCACATAGATTTTCTTCGAAGTGTCTTCAGGATTATAAGCGATCAAATAACAATATCTGCCTTTCTTTAAGTCGCATGTGATCTGCCGCTTCGTGACCGCACATTTGAAGGATCCCCGAAACAAGAATGGGTCACGATAAAATCATTCGAACGGAGCGTCACAAAGAGACTTCGCCACAAGTGATCGTGAATACATTTCAATGTTGGTACAAGAAGCTCGGCTTCGAAGGATGTTCATCACATAGCGGACGGCGAACATTCATCACAAACGCTGCACGTAAGGTTTCAACAGTCGGCGGATCAATTCGTGATGTGCAGTCACTAGCGCGTCATTCATCGCTACAAATGACACAGAGATACATTGAAGCAAATGTTGATGCCCAGCGAAGAGTGGTACAATTGATTTAGCGTGATAACTTCTAGTATGTATACTTAAGAATATATCGACAAGAATTTTTACATCTTTAATGATATGTATATATTATGCAATAAACTATAAGTATACAACACTGGTTATAATGGAGAGAGCTTTGAGTACAGTAAAACGGAAAACGCGCGCTAGTGATCTTGATAAAGAGATAGGTGCAAGACTTTCTGCTATGAGGCGTCTAAAGGGTATGAGTCAGTCTGAACTAGGTGAAAAGCTGGATCTTACTTTTCAACAAATACAAAAATATGAGTCAGGAAAGAACCGCATCAGCACAAGTACTCTCATTACTATTTGTAATATTTTTCAAGTAACGCCCAACAGCTTTGCATCTGGAATTGATAGCGATGTAGATGAGAGTGTTAATATTCTTGCTAACGATGAAATCCTAGACCTGGTTCGTGAATGCCAAGCACTTCCGAAAGATCAATTACAAGCGGTCATAAAATTTCTTAAGGGAATTAAGAAGTAGGGCACTGCTTGCCTTAAAACTATTTGGGCGTTGCAGGCAGTTCAAAAGAGTGTTGAGGTGTAGTAGGTAAGTTAGCCCTTTCCTCTGCCGCAGCTCTATGCTGCGCCATGAGCCCACTTACTTGCTCCACATGGTGTGCATAGCCCGGTACCACAGCTCTTGCTATAATCGTTTCACGCATTTGTTTAGACCCTGCGCCAACCAATAATAAAGCCGCAATGCCTCTTTGACGATCAATTCTAAAATCTACGGTGTGCCCAACACCGCCATAAAGTTGCTGACATGTATCCGTGACTTCCTGCGCGATGACTCCAGCTTGTAAGAAAACAGATGCGGCGACATCATTATTCCGCGCAAAAGCATTGGGATCTAAGTCAGATTGCAATGCAGTGGAGGTAATATATTTTTGAGCCATATCTATTTTCGAAAACATATTGCCCAAACCAAGAGCTACCGATTGATTAAAGGCAATAGACCTTCCAAATTGTTCTCTTTGAACTAAATATTCCTGAACTTCTTCGTAGGCGGCTTGTGCTACACCAATTGTGTTAGCAGCAAACACCAACCGTTCTACATTTAATCCAGGCATCAAGACTGTGGCACCTTTGCCAACTTCACCTAGAACATTTTCATCTGGAACAAAGCAATCATTGAACACCAACTCCGCCGTATCAGAACCTTTAGTTGTCGCTTTTTTTATAATGCCGCCCGCTTCAAAACCTTCTGTAACACCATCAATGATAAAAGCGGTTAGTTTTTCACTGTCATCTGTTTTGGCATATAACACTAACGTGTCAGCAGTTGTATTTTTCCCTGCCACAGGATCAAAACGAGCACCATTTGTGATCCAATATTTACTACCATTAACAACAAAGCCACCATCAATTTTTCTGGCTCTAGTTGTCATGCTCATAACATCAGAACCTGCATTTGGCTCACTCATTGCCAGTGCGCCAACGTCATGTCCGGACGCAAGTCCTGGTAAGTATTTTTGTTTTTGTTCTTGGTTCCCGAATGTAGCTATTTGACGGGACGCTAAGGCTTGATCACATACAAGACTGACTGTAAGCGCACCAGAAGCTCTCGCCGTTTCCATGACAGTAAGGCAGAGTTCTAAATTGCCTAAACCTGACCCGCCATATTCTTCCGGTATGATGACGCCTTTAATACCTGCTGCTCCTGCTTCAGCCCAAAGCTCATGAGGAAAAGCGTCTTTTTGGTATGCAGTATCGTCAAGCGGGCGTATTATTTTTTGAGAAAAGGCATGAGCGTGTTCCCATGTTTCTATGGCTGAAATATTTCTATTTGGCCTTTGGGGTTCCAAAATCAAAAGATGTTGACGCAGTGATTTTTCTAAAGCTGTTCCGAACATGAATCCCCCTTTTCACTTCCTGTTTTCATATCTGACATTTTTTCGAGGGCTTGGGTCAGAGTTTTGATCTCGCTTTCGTAAAGGTTCATGCTTGAGAGGCATAATGAAATAATGCACTCGAATTCAGCGATGCTTTGGCCGCGTCTAGAGCAGTCGTTTAACAGTGACTGTAAGGCGTTTGTTAAGCACGATGATGTTTCTTTGAGGCCGTGATTTTTAGTATCTCTAACCAAGTATAATATTGAGAATAAAATCCCTGAAAGTTCGTCTTCAAAATTATCGTTTATCATAAACGTCGCTCCTGAATGTTATGAGATTTAGGCTTTGATTCGTGTAATACGAGATTGCTTAAGTCTGTTTCTAATCTGTGTGAGTGATCGACATGAAAGTTGTCTTTCATATGCTGAAGTAATGAAGGCTTGATGTTATCCGGAACGCCATAGCTTATTTTCGGGCAATATGGTGCACCTGTAATGCTCTCTATTCTTCTTGCTATTGTTGCTGCAACCCTTTCATTAATTTCTGGAGTAATCGCATAGAAATAAGCTTGAGTGGGGTCACCTTCGTCTAAGACATGACCGTCTTCATCCGTAATGAGCACTTCATCCCCCAAAGCCCGATAAGGCACCCCCATTTTGCCGTACATTTTCGCTTGAAGAATACTGGGCATCGTTCCCATGCTCCCCTTTAATTTTAAATCTAGACCTAGGCGTAAGTGTGAATACATTAAAGGATGCCCAATACCGCCTTTAACGGGAGTAATGACTTTCCCTGCTCTTTCGTACAACTTAGAATTAGGGCTAATAATCCGCGTGCCTTCGAAAACCTCGTAGTCTTTAATCGGCTTTGTTTTAGGATAAAAAGAAAGCTTTCGGAATTCCGGATGATCTAACATTGTATCGAGCATTGTTGAAGTTGCTCTGGTGGAGCCGTGATACTCAAAATCAGGTCCGACTGCGATGCTGTATACTGAATTATCTCTATCAAAAGCATCCCACTCATAACCAACAATTTGGCCGGTTTGAGGATCTGCTTCTTCATATTGTCCAATATTTTCGCTACGCCAGTTTTTGAGATTTACAAACATATCGTAGCGATGTCTGTGCTGCTCAACTAACAATCTTTCAATGCGATCAGCATGCTCGAAATGCTCTCTATATGCACGGAATGTAAGTGGCGATACGAGATAGATGGTGATGTCGTTTGCTGTTAAGGCCGAGCCTTCATTTTGGTGAGCGGCTTGTGCGGCCTGTCTTTGTTGTGCAACGATTGAACGCATTTGCTTTTTTCTCTCTTTAATACTCAAGTGAGAACCAAGCTAAATACGTTGTGCGGGTGATTTAACTATCAGTAGTGATAGTAGACTTAATAATTTGGGGGGTAACGACTTTATAGCGGATGGCTATAGTCGTCGCGAAAGTCTTGCTATTCACACCTGTTTTTTCAAAAATATTTTTCCAGTGAAAACGAACTGTTGGAACGCTAATATTAATAATTTTCGATATTTCCCAATCAGTTTTGCCTTCGGCCGACCACAGTAGAATATCTTTTTCTCTCTCGGAGAAGTTAGGAATCTTGGGCTTTGTGAACAGGCTGAGATATTTATCATGAAAAACTGTAGCAATGAGATAAACTTCAGCCATTTCTTGATAGTTTTTTACATTTTCTGCCTTTTCTTTCGATAGCCCTATGCCTGCGATTTCTCCCAAAGAATTCGCAAATGATATACCAATCCCATCTGCAAGACCTGCATCTTCAGCCTCATTCATAACCTTCTGCGAAAGCCTGATTTTTCTTTCATCAACGGAACTATCATGCTTCTGATGCTCAATGATATCTTGCCAGAAGAAGGGGGATCGTTTGTCTAATAGACTTTCCCAGACAGCATCAACTTTTTGATATTCTTTTTCATTATAATATTGAAGCCAGTCTTCAGGGTAACTCGTTGCTAAACCGTGATAGGCTTTTTGATTAAGCGAGACATGATCATTCATGAGGGTGTAGCAGTTATTGTTGTACCCGTATTGTTCCATTGTTTGATTAAAGTATAAAAACGCTTCTTCTGCGGTTTTAGCATCTTGTATATTTTTTATGGCGGCTTCTATCGTACTCATAAAGTATGGTCAAAGTTGGAGTTTATAAGTGGACATATAATATATATTTTATATAAAATTCAACTATAAGCTTAAATTTCATAACTGTACACGATAGATAGCGATTTAGGTCTTGATCACCTACAAGAAACAGGGCGCTACAAAAATAATCAAGCTGAGAACTCGCATCTACATTTTCGAAGGCGGGAGCGAGGTATGAATAAGTTTAGATGGTCATGTCAGATTAAAATGCGATTTTAGGGTCAGGATTCATTAAATCCACCATATAACGATGCAAGCGATAGTGATGGCCGCCATAAAGATATCGGCTCGTCTGTCGTATCGTGTTGCAATTCGTCGCCAATCTTTAAGTTTTGCGAACATGTTTTCGACTTTATGGCGTTTTTTGTAGATATCCTTGTCGTATTTTACGGGTGTTTTACGGTTTCTTTTTGCAGGGATGCATGGTTCTATGCCTTTGCTCTTGAGGGCATTTCTAAACCAAGTTGCGTCATATCCTCTGTCTGCCAACAGGGCTTTTGCCTTTGGCCGGCGATCGAGCAAAGCCTCGGCGCCTTTGTAATCACTGACTTGCCCTGCCGTTAAATGCAGAGCAACAGGGCGTCCATCTTGGTTACAAACCGCATGAAGTTTCGAGTTTAAGCCACCTTTTGTGCGTCCAATAGCGCGGGGAACATCCCCCCTTTTAACAACGAACTCGCTGTGCGGTGGGCTTTTAAGTGAGTGGCATCAATTTGCAAATGATCATGGGCACAATCTTGCGCAACCAAATTTGCAAAGATCTTATCAAATACACCCATCCGAGACCAACGTCTGAAGCGTGTATAGAGCGTTTTATGTGGACCATAGATGGCCGGGGCATCGCGCCATTGTAAACCACGCTTTAAAACATGGATGATACCACTCACAACACGACGGTCATCAACACGGGGAACTCCGTGAGGGCTTGGAAAATAACGCTTAATCGCCTTGAATTGTTCATCGCTTAGCCAGAATATATCACTCATAATAATCTCCTTTTTTACAAGTGAATCATAATCATTCAATCAAGAAAAGGCATATTCAATAGATCCTGACCCTAGCTAATTTCTGATATTTTTCAGCTTATGAGCAAAAGAGATCCTTTCAAATATTACAAAACCAGTCCTGAAATCATCAAGCTTGCCGTGATGTATTACATCCGGTATCCACTCAGTTTGAGACAAGTTGAAGATATTTTACATGAACGCGGCATCGATATTTGCCATGAAACTATTCGCTATTGGTGGAATAAGTTCGGAACAATGTTTGCAAAAGATCTTAAGAAAAATACACATCATCGCGCATCAAATTGGCGCTGGCACATCGATGAAGTCTTCGTGAAAATTAATGGTGAAACACATTATTTATGGCGAGCGGTGGATCACGAAGGAACGATTTTAGACTGCTATGTAACAAAGAGAAGAAACAAGAAAGCAGCGCTAAAAGTGTTGAAAAAGCTGATGTCACGGCATGAAAAGCCAAAAGAAATTGTGACGGATAAATTAGCATCCTATAAAGTTGCATTGAGGGATGTCGGCGCGGTAAATTTGCAAAATACCGGGCGATACAAAAACAACCAAGTCGAGAATTCGCACCTTCATTTCAGGCGACGAGAAAGGGGCATGAACAACTTCAGATCTATGCGATCGCTGCAGAAATTTACAGCCATTCAATCCTCATTCCTCAACCATTTTAATTATCAAAGACATCTCGAAAAAAGACAGAATTTTAAGAATTTACGACAAAATTCCGTTGAACAATGGCGCGAAATTTGTGCCCCCTAATTTTGGCAAGGAACGATTTCGGAGAAAAGTTAGCGTTTGTCTGACAGCACTATTCTGATTGGCAACCTAGATATTATATAGATGTTTTCCACCTTTAATATTTTAGAGATTATCTCTTGTCAATTTATATTTATATGATATTATAAAAATATAAATTAATTAATGGAGGATAACATGAATAATAAACCTATTACAGAATCCCTAAACATTGCTTTAGCCGATAGCTACGCTCTTTATTTAAAGACGCATAATTATCATTGGAACGTTGTAGGGCCGAGTTTCAGATCTTTGCACATGATGTTTGAAGATCAGTATACAGATTTAGCTGTGGCCGTTGACGATATTGCAGAGCGCATACGCTCCTTAGGTGAAAAAGCTCCAGGCACGTTCTCTGAATTTTCAGAGCTGACCTCTATCAAGGAAGGCGACAAAAATGCCAGTGCAAATGATATGGTTAAAGACTTAGCCCAATCTCAAGATCAGATTGTAGGAAGTTTAAAGGAAGCCTTAAATATTGCCCAAAAAGCTGATGATGAAGTGACTGCCGACCTTTTAATTGGGCGTATGGCTATACACGAGAAAGCAGCATGGATGCTAAAAAGCACTACGATCTAATCTGGTGATACAAAACTATTCTTAATTAGTTAGGAAGTTATATTACATGAAAAAAATGGAAGAAAATGCTTTAGAGGCGGCTAACTTTTTAAAGGGCTTGGCGAGCACCCATCGACTTTTGATTCTCTGTAACTTAGTTGAAGGAGAAAAAAGTGTTAGCGAACTAATTGATGCGACATCAATGCCACAAACATCAATGTCACAGCATCTTTCTAAGCTCAAAGATGAAAGAATTGTGTCGTTTAGAAGAGATCATCGAACGCTATATTATTCGATTAGTCATGATGCCGCTCTTGAGGTGTTAGAAGTTCTCCATAAACATTTTTGTAAATAAATAAAAACGAAAAAGAAAGAAATATAATGGGCCAGTTGAAAACAGTTTTACCAGATGGGGTGAAAGACGTAAATTCTAATGAGGGCATAATTCTTGATGTTCGCACGAAAATGGAACACAGAGAAAAAAGGTTGGTTTGCGGTCACGTTTTACTAACCTTAGATGAGCTACAGCCGAATGATTTTATGATGCGTCATGGATATGATAAAGATTTTGGCGTTTATATTTTATGCCGCAGTGGAAAACGCGCGGCACAGGCCGCAGAACAATTTATGGCGGCAGGTTATAATAATGTTCATGTGATTGAGGGCGGTATACTTGCTTGCGAAAAAAAAGGCCACGCTGTCGAAGGTCATACGAAAAAAAATAGAGGTAACGCCTCTGGTAAATCTCCTCTTTCTCTTGAAAGACAGGTTCGAATAGCGGCTGGTGCTATAGCTGCTATAGGAGCTATATTGGGTTTAACGGTAAGCTCAGTCTTTACAATCATACCGTTATTTGTTGGCGCTGGTTTGGTTTTTGCGGGCGTTACGGATAGATGCGGTATGGCTTTAGTGTTAACGAAAGCGCCTTGGAATAAGACTTCAGATAAGACTTGTGGGAACGAATCTTGTGCCCTTCCTCCTTCTAAATCAGGCGATGCGTCTAAAGGGCAAAGTTGTCAGTAAAATTTTGCTATGGATTTAAATTTATTACAAATTATTAGTGGACTTGTCGTCGGGTTGTCGCTTGGCTTGACAGGAGGTGGGGGCTCTATTCTTGCTATTCCGCTATTGGTTTATGTTTTAAAAGTACCAGTGACTGAAGCAATATATATATCACTTCTTATGGTGGCTTTAATTGCTTTTTTCGGTGCAGTAAAGCAGCATTTTGGTAAGAATGTTGATTGGAAATCAGCTATATTATTCTCTTTAATGGGAATAGTCGTTGCACCAATCGTTGTTTATTTTTCAAAGAGTGTAGATGATAATTTTAGATTAATTATGTTCGCTAGTTTGATGCTTTTTGTCTCATATCGTATGATATCCTCGCGACATCAATTACCCCAGACAACTCAAGGGACAAATAGTACCTTATTATTACGTAGTACTAAAATTGCGACTGGTGGTGGAGTAGCTGGCGCTTTGTCAGGATTTTTTGGCGTTGGGGGTGGCTTCATTATAGTGCCGCTTTTAACTTTAATATTTAAGATGCCATATCGCGTGGCTGTTGGTACGTCACTCGCTTGCATTTTTATGATTTCAATATCAGCAGTGAGTAGTGCAATTCTATCAGATGCTAATATCAATATACCGCTATTCATCAATTTTCTAATAGGCGGTATTGTAGGGATTTTGGGCGGAAGCTGGTTAATAAATAGGCTGCACAATAATCATTGTAAAACTATATTTGCCGTTTTGACGGCTTTAATGGCTGTTTTTATGTTGATTGATAAAATATTAATTTATTAATGGAGGAAGAAATGAATAAACCTGATGTAAGAGGGTTTTTTGACCCAGTAACCGCAACATGGAGTTATGTTGTCTATGATGGTACTGGAGATAATAAAAAATGTGCCGTTATTGATACCGTACTGGATTATGATATCCACTCAGGACGCACAAAAACGACTTCCGCAGATCGCGTTATTAATTTCGTACGAGAGAAAGAACTACAGGTTGAGTGGGTTCTTGAAACGCATATTCATGCCGACCATTTAACAGGTTCAGCGTATGTAAAAGAACAGCTTGGTGGTAAAACTGCTATAAGTAAGCACATCTTAAAAGTTTTAGAAACATGGGAACCTATCTTTCATAATAAATCCGATACCCCCCTTAACGGTTATCAATTTGATCATACATTTGATAATGACGAAGTGTTTAATGTAGGGCCTTTTGAAGCAAAAATTATCCATACGCCAGGACACACGCCTGCAGACACGACCTATATAATCGGTGATGCTGTATTTGTTGGTGACGCAATGTTTTTACCTGATGTCGGCACAGGTCGCTGTGATTTCCCAGGAGGCAGCGCTGAGGATTCATACGATTCAGCACAAAAATTGTTTGGCCTTCCTGATGATTTTCGTATGTATGTTGGTCATGATTATCCACCAAGTGATGATCGTGAAGCACAATGCATGGCAACGATTAAAGAGCAGAAATCGACAAATGTTCGCGTTCGTGAAGGCATTACAAAAGATGAATATGTTACAAAGCGTAATAAGGATGATAACGGAAAAGATGTACCAAAACTCTTGTTACCGTCTATCCAAGTTAATCTTCGTGCAGGCACTTTCGGGGATGCTACCGAAGGGGTGCAGTACGTAAAATTACCCGTAGATAAAATATAAAAATTAGAGGATTTTTTAATGTTAGGTATAGAGTTAGACGCTATTTTATTGGCAAGGTTGCAGTTCGCGTGGACAATTTCATTCCATATTATTTTTCCAGCTTTAACAATTGGTTTAGCCAGTTGGCTCGCTGTAGTTGAGGGGGTATGGCTTAAAACAGGGAAGCACGTATACAAAGAAATCTACCGTATGTGGATTAAGGTCTTTGCTGTTGCGTTTGGTATGGGTGTTGTATCGGGCGTTGTCATGTCATATCAATTTGGAACAAACTGGTCTGTATTTTCGGATAAGGTTGGAAATGTTATCGGGCCATTATTGGGCTATGAGGTTTTAACCGCTTTCTTCTTAGAGGCTTCGTTCTTAGGTATCATGCTGTTTGGCTGGGGTCGTGTTAGTAAAAAAATGCACTTTGCCGCAACACTAATTGTTGCCTTTGGTACTTTGATATCCGCGTTTTGGATTCTGTCAGCCAATAGCTGGATGCAAACACCACAAGGATTTGAAATCCGCGCAGATGGGCTTTTCTATCCCACCAGTTGGATGGAGGTTATCTTTAACCCCTCATTTATCCCAAGATTGATGCATATGGTTACGGCGGCTTATCTTACAACAGCCTTTGTTGTTGGGGCGGTTGGGTCATATTATCTATTAAAGAATAAATTCCGTGAACACGCAAAGGTTATGGTGACCATGGCAATGGTTATGGCGTTCTTTGTTGCGCCTATGCAGCTGTTAATTGGACATTACCATGGTGAAAATACAATGCATCACCAACCGATCAAAGTTGCCGCAATGGAAGGCAATTGGGAACGTGGAACGAATAAGCCGCTTTATCTTTTTGGCATGCCAAATGAAGAAACCGAAACAACAGACTATGGGATAAAAGTTCCAAATTTAGCGAGTATTGTTCTGACAGGAAAAGCAGATGGCGAAATTCCTGGCCTTAAAGACGTAGCTAAAGAAGATAGGCCGCCAGTCGCAATTGTTTTTTGGTCATTCCGTGTCATGGTTGGATTAGGCATGCTCATGATACTTACTGGTATTATTGCCGCATTATTATTCTGGCGTAAAAAATTATATGATATGAAGCTATTTCAAATGTGGTGCATCGCAATGGGGCCGTCAGGATTCGTTGCTTTATTAGCAGGGTGGTTTGTGACTGAAGTCGGAAGGCAGCCTTATACAACCTATGGCGTATTACGCACATCAGAATCTATATCACCAGTCATTGCAGAGCAGGTGGCTATCTCGTTGGCGTTGTTTGTTATCATTTACACCATAATATTTGGTGCGGGTTTGTATTACATGTTCAAAATTTGGCGCAAGGGCCCTGCTGTTATCGGCGATGGTCAAAAATATTATTATGATCATAGTATTGAAGCGTCTATGGGACGAAAAATATCAGATGAAATTCCTGATATTGAAGAAAAAGGAGATAAATAATGTTAGATTTTTCAGGATTTCTTGATTTACCACTCATTTGGGCACTTCTTATTGCAACGGCAGTATTCCTATATATTATGTTAGATGGCTTTGATTTAGGCGTAGGAATAATATTTCCGCTTGCGCCTTCAAATGATTGTAGAAGTCGTATGATGAACTCTATTGCGCCTTTTTGGGATGGTAACGAAACATGGCTTGTATTAGGGGGCGGTGGTTTATTCGCAGCTTTCCCTCTCGCATACTCAGTTCTAATGCCTGCATTTTATATGCCTATTATATTAATGCTATTAGGGCTTATCTTTCGCGGTGTTGCGTTTGAGTTTCGGTTTAAAGCATCAGAAGAAAAGCGATGGATTTGGGATAGTGCATTTCACTTTGGTTCTCTCACAGCGGCTTTCATGCAGGGTGTGATTTTGGGCAACTTCATACAAGGTGTTGAAGTAACAGGCAGAGCCTTTTCTGGTGGCCCATTAGATTGGGCAAATGGCTTCGCTGTCATGACAGGTATTGCTGTTATCTTTGGATACTCTTTATTAGGGAGTACATGGCTTATTATGAAGACTGAAGGGCTCACACAAACATGGGCGCGTCAAGTTGCCAAATATAGCCTTGTTCTTGTCGCGTTTTTCATGATTGTGGTTAGCATCTCTACACCTTTTATAGATGATAGAATGTTTAATGTTTGGTTTTCATTTCCAAACATTGTTTATCTATCAATCATTCCCTTCACTACGCTGATATGTACTATATTTCTTGTTCGTTCATTAATTAAGGAATATGAGTATCAACCTTTTCTATTCTCAATAGCCTTATTCTTGCTATGCTATATAGGTTTTGGTTTTAGTATGCATCCTTGGATTGTGCCGTTTGAGTTTAATATTTGGCAGGCTGCCGCGGCCCCAACCTCTCAATCAATTTTATTAATAGGAACGGCCATTTTCTTACCCATTATATTGGCTTACACAGCGTTTAGTTTTTACACATTTAGAGGTAAGAGTTCCCATGAAGCAATGTATTAAATGTATTCAGCCTTATTTAGACAAACTAAGCCCACAGCAAAAACAATGGGCTTGGTTTATTGGCTTATGGTGCTTTGGTTTATTTACAGTCAGTATGATTGGCTATGCCATTAAATTTTTGATGTTTTGGCAGTTGTGATACCAATATTAACCTTTAATCACATTCTGCAGGGTCTTGTCAGATTAAAACGTGATTTTGCGTAATTTGCGGGTAAAATTGGTTTATGAGCCAAATAAATCCCTTCAAATACTATAAAACCAGCCCAGAAATCATCAAATTAGCGGTGATGTATTACATCCGTTATCCACTTAGTTTAAGGCAAGTTGAAGATATATTACATGAACTCGGTATCGATGTTTGTCATGAAACGGTTCGATATTGGTGGAATAAATTCGGTGCTTTGTTTTCCAAGGAAGTGAAGAAACAAGAAAGCAGCGCTAAAAGTGTTGAAAAAGCTGATGTCACGGCATGGAAAGCCAAAAGAAATTGTGACGGATATTCCTCAATCATTTTAATCATCAACGTCATTTAGAAACCCGACAAACTTTTAAGAATTTACGCCAGAATTCTGTCGATATTTGGCGGAGTATTTACGTATGATAGAGTTTTAGTTGCAGTTTCGGAGAAAAGTTAGCGTTTGTCTGACAGCACTCAGATGAGCGTGATAAAATCTTAGCGCATCGGCGTTGAATTAGCCCTTTTTCTTCTTACCCTTAAAAGATCGTTGCTTCTTCTTCCCAAGGGGCGCCCCATCTTTTTTCACGCGTTTATTTTTCGGTTTATCGCTTTTTGGTTTGTCTCCGGCTTCGCCTTTATATGGCTTCTTGTGACCGTCATCTTTTTGTTTATCGCCCCTAGGCTTATCCCCCAAAGGCACATCATCAGATTTACCTTTATGCTTCTTCTTTTTGAAGCCATCTTTAGGTTCATCGTTATAGGGTTTTTTGTCACTATACGATTTCTTCTTACCATTCTTTCTGTTGGGTCTGTTACTGCGATCAATGCGGCCTTTGGCTGCTTCAGGGACGTAATTAAGACGTGTCACTGTAATATTTTTCTCTAACGTGCCCCCATCGCTCACGAGCTCGAAAAATTTATCAACGCAATCGGCTGCGAGCTCGGCAAAGGTTTCTTTACCATGGATATGTATGGAGCCAATTTTACGGTTCGTCATATTCCCTGCACCACACAGCATCGGAACAATCCATTTGGGTTCGGCGCCATCATCACGTCCAACGGAAAGAGAGACCCAAACGCTGTTTTTAAAATCATCGTTACGGTTTTTCTTATCGTGTTTTTCGGCTGGTACGAAATCCAGTAATTCTTCAGGGGCAGGTTTTTGCTTGCTATGCATACGCAGCAAGGCTGCTGCAATTTGCTCGGCTCCATACGCATTTAAGAGTTTAGATGCGGCTTCTTTTTCATCTTCCTTGATCGGCTCGGTAAGGGCCGGATCGGCAAAAAAGCGTTCTTGGTCACGCTTGGTAATATCTTCAATCGAAGGCGGCTTCCCCCATTTTGCACTGATTTTGGCGTTATTGAGCAAGCGCTCCGCGCGTGATTGCCAATTATGCGGCACGACAAGGGCACTGACACCTTTTGAGCCTGCACGCCCTGTACGCCCCGAACGGTGGAGGAGAATGTCTTTGTTTTTCGGAAGATCCGCGTGGATAACGAGGGCGAGACCCGGCAGATCAATTCCGCGCGCTGCAACATCAGTTGCGACACACACGCTGGCACGGCCATCGCGGAGCGCTTGAAGCGCGTTGCTGCGCTCGGCTTGGCTTAATTCGCCAGAGATCGCAACAACCGAGAACCCGCGATTGGTCAAACGGCTTTTCATCAAATTAACAGCAGCGCGCGTTCCGCAAAAAATAATAGCATTCTGCGCTTCATGATAACGTAGCAGGTTAATGATCGCATTTTCACGGTCATTCGGCGCGATTGTTACGGCTTGGTATTCGATATCAAGATGCTGTTTCTCTTCTTCTTTTGTCGTCACGCGCAATGCATCTTTTTGATAACGCTTCGCCATCCCCGTAATTGATTTCGGTACTGTCGCAGAGAATAATAAAGTCCGGCGGCCTTCCGGCGTTGTCTCCAAAATATATTCCAGCTCTTCACGGAAACCCATATCAAGCATTTCATCCGCTTCATCAAGAACAACAGCGCGCAATGCACTGGTATCAAATGCACCGCGCTCAATATGGTCGCGCAAGCGTCCAGGTGTCCCCACAACAATATGCGCGCCTCTCTCGAGCGCCCGTCGCTCCGTACGCGCATCCATTCCACCAACACAGGAAATAACGCTCGCCCCAGCACTCGCATAAAGCCATTCCAGCTCACGCTGCACCTGCAAGGCCAGCTCACGCGTGGGCGCGATAACCAGAGCAAAAGGCTTGGTACTTCTCTCAAAACGCTCCGCATCTCCGAGTAACGTCTCGGCGCATGCCAAACCAAAGGCCACAGTCTTCCCCGACCCCGTTTGCGCGGATACAAGTAAATCTTGCCCTGTGAGCGCTGGATCTAAAACCGTCTTTTGCACAGGGGTGAGCGTTTCATAGCCGCGCTCGGTAAGGGCTTGGCTTAGCGCAGGGTGAATGCGTTCAAATATGGTCATATACTGCTCTTTCAAAAAGGCGTGTAATCGCTATGTTATGTGCGGTGTATAGTGTTTCGGCGCATTGTACAACAAGTGCTTGAGAATAAACGGTTTTGACTTAATCTTGAAAAGAAAAGTTAGCGGCAGACTGCAAGCACTGCCATTCAGTCTGCATTTCACCGACATTAGAGAATATTTCGCCGTGAGGCCCGCGTGTTGCGGGGCTTCATTAACCAGAATAAGTCGCTCATGATGATATCTCCCTTCATCATAAGTGAATCATCTTTAGGGAAGCATGTTTATAGGCCCTGACCCTAGCTGAGAACAGTTAGCTTTTGTCTGAAAGCACTTTTTAATCTGATATAAATCTACGGTTACGTAAACTAAATATTTACCTTCCCTTTACCCTTCCAAAAAAAACATCAATTTATTACCATAAACCGCGAAAAACCTTGATTTTTCTGCGTTTTAGAAAGGTTCCGTTAATACTTATCCGAGATAATAAAAGCTGAAGAGGGCAATCCGTTAAGGGGTTAATGGATGCTTAAAATAAACAGGGTATTACCAAAAGCGAAATTATCATGAGCGATAACATAGAAACCATCGGAAATAACGCACGCGCCACACATACAAAATGCCGCGTCGCATACACAATCAATAACAGCCAGCCAGTCGCCTGCACCATTATCGGTGATCAGCCGCTCTTTTATATGGATTATGAAGGGCCATTCGAGGAAGAAGGCCTTTTCGATGATATTGATTTGGACGTACTCGAAAACGAGCTCCTGAATCTTCAACGTGAAATGGAAAGCTTTGATCGTTTTTCCGAAGGGTTCAGCGAAGCCCAATATAATACAGTCGAAAATTTCCTGAGCGATGCGGAATTTATCACAATCCCCGCCGGAAAAAGCGAGAGTAATGTTAAAACGCTCCTTGAAACACTTTCCAAAAGCCGCCTTGCAAAGGCTTATATCGATTGCGCCGCGCAATATAATGTCGAGATCGCCTATAGCAATCAAATCGAGCATGCTTCATACGAACGCAAAGCAGGGAAAATCCTGATCAATCCGTCTTTGGAAATCGCCGATCAACTTTTAACCGCATCACGCGAACTTCGCCGCCATTACCAACATCGTCAAGGCGCATTAATCCACCCACTTATGTTCCACCCCGATAATGCGGTTTTGATTAACCGCGCACAAATTTGTGATCTTGTCGTTTCCATGGTTCGTATTGCATGGGAACTTCAATTGGCGGATGAAAAATCCGCATGGGAAAAAATCGAGAATTCCTCCATGGCCGATCTCGGGCGTGCATTCGCCCGGGAGGCCTATCTGGACTTCCGCACCATCAATAATGGCGCGGCCACCGCCGCCGTTTTCGAAGCATGGTTCCTCTCCGAGCGTTGCCGCGCCGCCGATAAAACATTGATCCAACAAATGCTGACTGATAATCAGGGCTATGTCTTTGACCTCGAAGAAGCAACACAAAACATTACGCCTACATTGCTATCCGCCCTTGGCGAGATGCCATTCGGCAAAAATTACCTGGCAGAACATGCCCTTACAATTATGAATGATCCGGTATTTAGCGATATCCGCGACCGTTCAAACGCCAATTTCCTTTGGTTTATCAAGTTCGAGCGCTCTTTCCGTGAAACGGAACAGGGTCTGGAACACAAATTGCAACCTAATCTTCACCCTGCCGCATCTGGCGATCGCAAAGATGCAAAAATGAACAAAAAGGATGAAGATTATGTTGAATTCCGAACCCAACAAAGCGCCGAAATCATCACGCTTTACGCCGATAGCGCCACAGACGCAGATTCAAAAAACACTGGAAAACCTCAAAATCGCCTGTCACCAAAACAGCGAAGCCAGCGAAATAATGAGAAAGGCGCAGACATTATCTACTTGCGCCGCTGGTCAGGAGAGTAACGAAACCCGATCAAATTTCGACAATGGAATCTTGCCCAAACCGGCAAATGATTATTCCGATAATGAGTATGAAGCCGTGGACAAAGAATTTGCATCATCGAGAGAAAAAAAATTAAACCCCGTTGACTCCGCGCAAGCGGAATATCAATGGGGCGCACGGGCTAGGTTCTATAAACCCCATACCCCGTCAAGACATTTTTTTAACGAATTGGAGCTAGAATCTCATTCCATTTCATGTCTATATGCAATTTCACACTCTGAGTTATCCACAGATTTATCCCCAAATTTAGTTTCAGAGAATCGCACAAATTCTATGATTGTAAAATCGATTGATAAAAAAGAAATCCTGTCCTGGGCGCTCCATATTCTGGCGCAAAGCCCTACGGCGGAAATTATAATTGAAGAGGCGCTGGAGCGTGGTTGGCGCTTGGGTTTAGAGGAGCTGAACGGCCCTGATTTCCAAATCGACACCTCCGAATTCCTGATTATCCTTGATAACCAGGGCTTCACGGAAAAATCCCTCGCGGGTTCCTTATATTTCCGCAACGCCATGTTGATGAGCCTTATCCGCGCCCTGCGCGATGTTTGGCAAGAATCCCGCTATGGCGATAGCGCGCAAGACCATCCCCCCGAAAGCATGCTTGCGCTGGAACGTGTTCGCGCGGCGGATTTAGATGTATTAACAATCCTCATCGCATGGGAATTAAGATGCGAGGGTGAGCCGGAATTATGGCGCTATATGCTGGCGTGTGATCATAGTGATATGGCGATGCGTTTCTCCGGTTATCTGGAGCGTGACCCTGCTGCAAATTTCACGCGTGAGGCTCTCGCCGCCGCCTTTACGCAATGGTTCATGAACCAAAAACGCGTTGATGCGTGCGATCATGAAACCTTGAATATGATGGATGATCTGGTTGAGGAATGCGAAGATGAGAACCCCTTTGGGCGTGAGCGCCTTGAGACCATCGACATTGAACGCCTCTCCTGCCTCCCCGATCGCAGCGCGTATCTACAAGGTAAAGGCCGCACCATCCTTTCCGATCCCCTCTATGCCGGTATGGATGATGAGATTAACCAAGCGCATCTCATGCATATCATCTACGACCTCCAAGTCACCTACGCCGGAAACGTCCCCTTCCAAAACGCCGCATTAGCCGAGCGTATCTTCCCGCAAGATATGGCAGAGCATTAACAAAGCTATCATTGCCATTCTGCGCTAAGTTTCGCATAGTATCGGCATGAGCGACACCGAACCCAAAAAATTCCATCTCCATCTTGTTTCCGACGCGACGGGGACGACGCTGCTTGGGCTTGCACGCGCGGTTTTGGCGCAGTTTGAGGGGATAGAGCCGGTACAAAAATTCTGGCCGCTGGTGCGTTCAAAACGCCAACTTGAACGCATTATAAAACGCATCGAGCAAAATCCCGGCCCTGTGATTTTCACGATGGTGGATAAGGATATGCGCCGCCGCCTCCAAGATATATGCGAGGAGCTGAACATTCCCGCCATCCCTGTCCTTGATCCGGTGATCCGCAACCTCTCTTCCTACCTCGGCATGCACGCGCAACGCGTTCCGGGTCTGCAACATGCGATGGATGATGCTTATTTCAAACGGGTTGAGGCCATTGATTACGCCATGCGCCATGATGATGGCAAAACACTCAAAGGCTTGTCGGAGGCCGATGTTATTCTTGTTGGCGTGTCCCGAACCTCCAAAACGCCTACTTCCGTTTTCCTTGCGCGGCGCGGCGTGAAGACCGCGAACATCCCCCTCGTCCCAGGCGTCGAAGTGCCGCCGGAAAAATTCGCGCTGAAAAAACCGCTCTATGTTGGCCTCACCACCGCCGTTGAACGCCTCGTGCAATTACGCCGTACGCGCCTGCATGCCAATGAAGAAGACGCGCAGCATTTCTCCGAAAATGAATATCTGGATTACGAGAAAATCGAGGACGAAGTCCGCAAAGCCCGCCGCTTATTTTCTAAAAACGATTGGCCCGTCATTGATGTGACCAAGCGCAGCGTCGAGGAAACCGCCGCCGAAATCATGGCGCGCCTACAATCGCATCAGGAAAAATCATTGGAGGCAGGCGATGAATCCTGAAATTATTTTGGCCTCCAAAAGCCGCGCCCGCAATGAAATGCTGCGCGGTGCAGGGATCACCTTCCAATCCATCCCCGCCGATATCGATGAAAGCGCGATCATAAGAAACCGTCCTTCAAATGATGTTGCGTTGATTTTGGCGCAGCAAAAAGCCTTGGCAATCTCGAAACAAAACCCGAATGCTTACGTCATCGGCTCCGACCAAATCCTGACCTGCGAAGGGCAGATTTTTGAAAAGGCGAGCGATAAATCCGCCGCGCGCGCAAAACTCGAAACCCTGCGCGGTAAAACCCATCAACTCATCTCCGCCGCCGCGATTGCCAAAGGAAGTGAAATCCTCTGGCACGCCACTGATGCGGCAGAACTCACCATGCGGAATTTCGATGATGATTTTCTGACTCGCTACCTCACCGCCGCCAAGGACGATGCCCTGTCTTGCGTCGGCGCGTACGCCTTGGAAAAATCCGGCATCACGTTATTTTCGGATATAAACGGCAATTACCACACCATCCTCGGCATGCCGCTTTTACCGCTGCTAGCCTATCTGCAAGATGAATTAGGAATTGAGCTATTATGATTAAAGCTGCCGTCATAGGCCACCCGATCGGCCACAGCAAATCCCCCCTCATCCATAATTACTGGATCAAGCAACATGGGCTAAGCGGAACATACGAGGCCATCGACATCGCCCCTCAAAACCTGAAATCCGATATCGCGCGATTAATCGATGAAGGCTATGCCGGCTTCAACGCCACCATCCCGCATAAAGAAGCTTTGTTCGAATTATGCGATGAAACCGATCCTTTCGCGCGGCGGTGCAAGGCGGTGAATACGGTTGTTATCAAGGACGGCAAGCTTATAGGCTATAACACCGACCCGTTCGGCTATCTCGCCAATCTTGAGGCGCATTGCCCCACTTTTGATTACACCGGAAAAACCGCCCTCATCATCGGCGCGGGCGGTGCGGCGCGATCCATCGCCGCTGGCCTCATCGATAAGGGGATCGGCAAAATCCAAATCACCAACCGGACACGCGAACGCGCCAAAACCCTCATCACGGATCTAGGCACGGGCGAAATTATCGATTGGGCCTCTCGCGCTGAGCACCTTGCAACGACCGACCTCATCATCAACACAACATCGTTGGGCATGAGCGGACAGCCCCCGCTCGACCTCGACCTCACTACCCTCCCGCAAAGCGCAGTGGTAAGCGACATCGTCTATGCTCCATTGGAAACCGATCTCCTCCGCGCGGCACGGATGCGCGGCAATCAGGCCGTCACCGGCATCGGCATGCTCCTCCACCAAGCGCGCCCCGCCTTTGAAAAATGGTTCGGCGTTATGCCGGCGGTGGACGAGGAACTGGAAAGGCTGGTGCTTGAGTGATAATTATCGGCCTCACCGGATCCATCGGCATGGGAAAATCGACGGCGGCGAGCATGCTCCAAAGCCTCGGTATCCCCACCCATGATTCCGACACCGCCGTTCATGATATCCTGAGTAATGACCCCAAGGCGATCACCGCCATCAAAACCGCCTTCCCTCGCTGGCGCTATTTCGGTCTTTATACGCGCGGCGGTATTAACCGTAAAACGCTCGGCAAGATTGTTTTTAAAAATGAAGCCAAACGCAAAATGCTCGAAGGCATCCTCCACCCCCGCGTCCAAAAATGCCAAAGTGATTTCATCCGTCAACAACGGACAAGCGGCAAGGATATGGTCGCCCTCGACATCCCGCTCCTCTTCGAAACAGGGGCAGAGCAGCGCGTCGATGTCACCATCAATGTCTCCGCCCCCGCGCATATCCAAGCCGCCCGCGTCCTTGCCCGCCCCAATATGAGCGAAGAAAAATTCGCCGCCATCAAGGCCGCGCAAATGGACGACGCCGAAAAATCCGCCCGCGCCGATTACGTCCTCCCCAGTGGCTTAGGCCGCGCGCATATGATAAAAGAGCTAAAGAAAATCATTCTTCAGATTAGAGACAATAAATAAATGACAAACCAAAAAGGCGCCCTCATCCTATCCCACCTCCAACAAGAAGGCTCATGCACGCTGGGCGGTTTATTGATCGAACGCGGCATGCGTGTGCGCACCATCAACAGCCCCCGCACATGGAAGGAGAAGGGCCTAGCCCATATTGACCCGCTCCGCCCCGATCTGCTCATCATCATGGGCGGGCCAATCGGCGTGTATCAGGCCGATGACTACCCCTTCTTACATGACGAAATGGCAATCCTAAAGGCGCGCCTTGCCGCCGATCTCCCCACCATTGGCATCTGCCTTGGCTCGCAATTAATGGCGCAAGCCATGGGTTCAACTGTCCGCAAGGGCGAGGCCGGAAAAGAAGTCGGTTGGAAAGGCCTAACCCTGACCGAGGCCGGAAAATCCTCCCCCGCCGCGCATCTTTGCGAAAGCAAAACCAGTATGTTCCACTGGCACGGCGATACCTATGATCTACCGGCGGGCGCGACACGCCTCGCCTCCACCGATCAATATGAGAACCAGATTTATACAATCGGCAAAGCCGCCCTCGGCCTGCAATGCCACCCCGAGGTCTGCCGCCGCCCCCTCGAAGAATGGTTCGTCATGTTCAATGGCGACATCACCGGCGCCGCCCCCCTCATCCCCGTAGACGAACTCCGCAAACAAACCGACGCCAAAATCGAAACCCTCAATAAACAAGCCACATTATTCTTCGGCGAATGGCTGGATGAGGTAGGGTTGTAATTATGCGCGAGATAGCCCTCGATACTGAAACCACCGGCATGGACCCGAGTACGGGTGACCGCATAGTCGAGATTGGCGCGGTGGAGATGATCAACCACATGCCTACGGGCAGGGGGCTGCAAATCTACATCAACCCCGAGCGCGAGATCCCCGAAGACGCGATCGCCGTTCACGGCATTACAAATGAGTTTGTCAAAGACAAACCAACCTTCGCCGAATGCTATATGGATTTCATCGATTTCATCGGCACGGACTCAAAACTCGTCATTCATAATGCCGAGTTCGACATGAAATTCATCAATTACCAATTGGGCAAGGTCGGCCACCCCGCACTGTCATGGGGCCGCGTGATCGATACGCTGGGGATGGCGCGCAAGAAATTCCCCGGCTCGCCCGCCAACCTCGATGCGCTGTGCCGCCGCTTTGATATCGATAATAGCGACCGAACCTATCACGGCGCGTTGCTCGATTCCGAACTCCTCGCCGAAGTGTATCTTGAACTTCTTGGCGGTCGGCAACATGGCTTGGGATTTTCCGCGCAAAAAAAAGCGCAAAGCGCAAAAACAGCCGCCGCAACAAAATCAAATCGTCAATTCCGCGAACCTCGAACCTTCGAAGTGACGCCGGAAGAAAAGGCCGCGCACGATGCGCTGCTCGAACAACTCAAAGACCCCATCTGGAAATCGCAATAAGATTCATTTGCATTAAAGGCTTGCATACGAGCATAGAGGTTGATAATGATTATCATTAGTTAAACACACTCATAATGATAAACAGAAGATAAACCATGAAAAAACTCCTTTTTGCCTCCACTGCCCTCTTCCTGTGCGCGAGCATCGCACCACAAGTTTTCGCCGAATCCCCAAAGCACGAAGACGCGCACCAAGAGGGGCATGATGACCATCATCATGATCACGAAGAGGAGCACGACGATCACGCCGTCGAACATTATGAAGGCAAGGAATTCAAGGACACCGCCGAAGCGCTACAATCCCTAAAAGATGACAACACAAAAATTATGAAACTCCTGACACAAGAAAAACTATCAGGCGACGACCTCGAAGCGATCCATCAGATTAGCTATGGCCTCGAAGACGCGATCGATCTTTTGATCAAGGAAAAATTCACCGATAAAAATACGCTCGAAGCAACAGACGAAGCGATTCAGGCCGTTCACTATGCTTCCGAAAATCACGAAGAAGCAAAAGTCCGTGATTGGCAGGCGAAATTGGTAACAGCCATCGAAAATATCGAAAAAGGCGATACCGCCAAAGAAAGCGCACAGGCACATAGCGGCGTGTATGAGCTTCACATCAAGGATCACAAATTTACACCCGAAGAAATCCGCGTACCCGCAGGGCAGAAAATAAAATTGGTTATTCACAATGACGACCCAACGCCCGAAGAGTTCGAAAGCGACGATTTCCGCCGCGAAAAAATTATTGCCGGAAATTCAAAGGCAACAATCCATGTCGGCCCATTGAAACCCGGTAAATACCATTTCTTCGGTGAATTTAACCTCGACACCGCCAACGGATATCTTTATGCGGAATAACGTAAAATAGAAGCATTCAGGAGTAAGCCATGTTCCCCACCGCCACGATAGTCTTCAGAGAAATCATCGAAGTTGCCCTTGTTATCGGCATCGTTATGGCGGCGACACGTGGCTTACCCGGGCGCGTTAATCTTGTGCTTGGTGGTTTGGGGCTTGGCATCCTCGGCTCTATCATCATCGCATTTTTCACGCAAAGCATCTCCCAAGCCATCGAAGGCATGGGGCAGGAAATCTTCAATGCCGGCGTGATGTTTACCGCTGTGGCCTTCCTGAGCTGGACCATAATTTGGATGAAAACACACGGGCGGGAGCTTGCGAAGAATATCAAAGCCGTGGGCGCAGAGGTCATCGCGGGCGATAAATCCGCCTATGTCCTGACGGGTGTTGTTGCTCTCGCTACTTTCCGTGAAGGCGCGGAAATTGCTCTTTTCACCTATGGCATGAGCGCATCTGGCGCATACACATTCCCCGAAATCCTGAGCGGCGGTGTCATTGGTGCCATTGGCGGCGCGATCATTGGCGCGATGCTCTATTTTGGCTTGTTAAAGGCCGCGCAAAAACACCTCTTCACGGTCACGAGCTGGCTCTTGATTGTCCTTACCGCCGGTATGGCGGCGCAGGGCGCAAACTTCCTCATCGCCGCCGGTGTGTTACCGCCGCTGGTTAATGAGATGTGGGATACATCGGCCTTTATCTCCGGCAACGGGTTTTTTGGTGAAACGCTAAAAGTCCTTGTCGGCTACACCCCCCGCCCAACCGGCATGGAACTTATTTTCTACGCCAGTGTCCTTGTCGTCGTCGGCATGATCTACAAATCCCTCGGCACGGGCAAAACAAAACCGCAGCAGAGCCAATCAAAGGCTGTTGCTGCGGAATAATTCAAACCCTGTCATCCCGAGTACCCAAAGAGCATAAACTTCGTCGAGGGATCTGACCCATTAACAAATTAATCAGATTCCTCCACTCCCTAACGGTCGGTCGGAATGACAATTTTTTGCAAATATGAATTTTCTTAGGGCGCCGTAGTGTTAATACGCCCTAATTAATCGTCGCGTCTTTGGCTTCGCTTTGTGCCTCTGCCGCGGCCTTTTGTGCCTCTTCAATCTCCTTACCAAACCGCTCCATATAAAGCGCGTGGAAATCAACAGGATTGAGCAAGAGCGGTGGAAAGCCACCCTGCACCGTTACATCCGCCATAATCTGACGCACAAATGGAAACGCAAGGCGCGGCATTTCGATAAGGAGCAAAGGATGATGATTTTCCTCCGGCACATCGCCGCCAATCGATGCCGTCACACCATATTGCAGTTCGGCAATAAACACTGGATCATTATCCCGCACCGCCGCCGCACGGACATTCAATACAACCTCATAAAGGTCTTTAATCTCCGCATCCTCGATCTTGCGCGCATCCATGCCGATATTGATATCCATCTCCGGCGGCTTCGCCCCCGCACGCAACGCATCCGGCGCATTGGGGTTTTCAAAGGACAAATCCCGCACATATTGCGCGTGAATGGTCACGGGCATATCTTGCGCCGCAATCTGGCCTTCTGGTGGAGTATCTGGTTTTTCTGTTGTCATTATTGCCTCTATTCGTAAATCAGTTATCCGAATTAGAGCACGCACCTCGTGCTAGCTCAACCCTTCTTATTCCCATCATCCTCGGGCGTATCAACGCGCTCGAACTCCCCTTCAATCACATCGGGATCACGCGGCATACCGGAATGTGTGTAGCTCCCCCCTGCCGCAGCCCAGCTTGTATGCTCCTTAATCACCCCGCGCAAAATCTCCCGCAATTTCGGGACGAGCAGCGCAAACCCGATCCCGTCCGTTAAAAACCCCGGCGTAATCAGCAACGCACCGGCGGCAACCAAACAAAACCCGTCAAAAATCTCTGTAAGCGGCACTTGCCCCGCATCCGCCGAAGCCTTCATCCCCGCAATCGTCTGCAACCCCTGCGCCCGCACCAAATTCCCGCCAATAATCGCGGTCAGCAGCGCAAACAGCAACGCACTCCAAACACCAATATGCTCACTCACCGCGCCAAATACGGCGAGCTCCAACAACGGCACAACCAAAAATATAATGATCAACGGCATTCACTTGTCCTTTACCTTAACAGTGGTATTGTATTACATAGACGCATCGCAAGCGCAAGAAACACGGATGATAGGAACGACATGCCCGCAGATTTATTAGTATACGCCATCGTCGCCGCCGGATTGGTTTTCTGGCTCAAAAGTGTGCTCGGCACCCGTCATGGTGAGGAGCGTGAGCGTCCCGCACCATTCTCCCGTACAATAGAAGATATACCGCAAGAGGGAGAGGAAGAGCTACGCGCGCCCATAACCCCCGCCGATGATATTCGCGAGCTCAGCGAAAACCCGACCGAGACATTGGGCGTAGAGAATAAAACGGCGGAAGATGGCCTCCTCACAATCGCCGATGCCGATAAAAATTTCGAAATCCGCTTTTTCCTTGCGGCCGCGCAAGATGTCTTCGTCATGGTGGTTGAAGCATTCTCAAAGGCCGACCGTGAAACGCTCCAAGACCTCCTCGCCCCGAACGTATTTGATGCCTTTGACGGTGCATTAACGGAGCGTGAAAAATCCGGTGAAACGCTGGATAATGAAATCCAGGCCATCCGCAAGGCCGAAGTGATCGAAGCCGCCCTTAATGGCCGCAACGCCCAAATCACCGTCCGTTTTGTCGCCGATGAACTTTCCGTGACACGGGATAAAGAGGGTGAGATTATCGCAGGCAGCACCGAGCGCACTTCCGAAATGCTCGACATCTGGACCTTCACCCGCGACATAAAATCCCGCGACCCAAGATGGCTAGTCTCCGAAACCCGTGGCGGTTTCGAGGATGATAATGAGACATTGCCGAATACCGATTAATAATCGTTGTGTCCGTCATGTGCGTTGTGGTTCATTTATACTATGAAACACATCGTCCTTCTCGCCGCATTTCTCTCCCTCCTGACTTCCTGTGCCGAAATTGAAAAACCCGCCGAGCAACAAAGCCAGCTCACCTTAAAACCCACCACATTTTCGGCCTTGCCCAATTGGGGCAGCGACACCCTCAAAACCTTCACCGCCGCGTTTGAAAAATCCTGCGCCAAAATCGCGAAAATCCCGGGCGATAGAGCGTTTGGCCCGCTCAAGCAAGCAGGAACTTACAAAGATTGGCAAAAAATTTGTTTCGATTTCGCGGCGCT
>JBOEFZ010000007.1:0-16434 GCA_050633165.1 Alphaproteobacteria bacterium
ATTTCAGCCTACGTTTTTGGATAAAAGACGCGGAAGCCGGCATAACCAACATCCGCGGCCAAGTCATGATGGAACTCTGGAAAGCGTTTAAAGAAAACAACATCCAAATCCCGTACCCGCACAGAGAGGTTTATGTGCGGGGTGGAGAGGTTTAAGCTGCCAATAGAGCTGGAGTAGCGCCAGCAAAAAGAGCCGCGCGCCGCGCTTCATCTGCACGAAGCTCAGGAGATTTAAGAGAATCAACATACATCTCAGCATTGCGAACAGGCTGATCATCTAAAAAGCGTGTTTCACATCTACCACAAAGCCCTGTAAATTTAGACTTTATATCAGGCACATCAACTGCCGGCTGCCACTTCGTCCCTGCATCAAAACTCATAAAAAACACTCCTTATCTAAAATTTCATCACTTTATAACAAATAAAAATAATTATGTCAAATATATTGTACAAGTTCAGGCATTACCTCAACAGCGCTATTTCTAACCGCAACTACCGACGCATCAAGCACCCTCAAAAAGTCAGCGGCACTTTCATCACAGTCATGTGGTGTTTTTTCTAGCAAATCTGCAATCTTGCGAAAACGCGCTTCAACCTCTTTATTGCCTTTATAAAAACCATCGCTATGAAACGTCTGATTAACTAAAAACTGCAACCTACAATACGTATCTCTATCACCATGCGCCTCAAAACGTGAAACACTCAAAGCCTGCCCCAAAACCCTAGTAACAATAACTTCAGCACTCTCTTGCTCTAAACCAGATAATTTGTATAGATCCAAAAACAATTTTTCAAAGCCGGGCTTAATATCTTCAACCCCCGTATGCTCTGGCAAAACACGGCTTGAAAACAAATCATCAAATTGCGCTTTAATTGCATCACGATGCGCCTCTGGCGCACCATTCAAAGCCTCGCGCAAAAATCTCTTCTGAGCAAGGAAACCACGCGCAGAATTAAACGCCCCCGCTAACGTTCCGCTCACAAAATCTAAAGGACTAAAAAGCCGCCGTCTTGCAACCATATCAATATACCCATCTAAAATTTTCATGACTAATTACAAAAAGTTATAAAAAATGTCAATAAGTGCTTTTATAATAGCAATATAATTACCCCTCACACCCACCCATGGTTAAAAAACGAAAAAGCCTGCACGTAAATGTAGGCCTTCAACAAATCCAAAATTTTAAACAAAGAGAAATAAGTCGAAAAGCAAGTGTTATGAGAACCGGCGCGCAGCGTACATTTCGTACGTGAGCACCGGAAGCGCAAGAACACTTGCTTTGCAGGCCATTTATCGAAGTTTAAGCGGCTTCACCATCAAGCACAGCCGCCGCTGCCGCGACACTCGCCGCGATCCGCACTGCCGTTTGAATCTGCTCGGTACTAAATCCGGCTTTCTTAAGCTCCGCCTCATGCGCATCAATACACATGCCGCATCCATTCACCGCCGACACCGCCAACGACCAAAGCTCGAAATCACCCTTATCAACACCGGGGTTCGCCATCACATTCATCCGCAATTTCGCCGGCAACGTGCCATACTCATTATTGCTCGCCAAATGTACAAAGCGGTAATAGACGTTATTCTGCGCCATAATCGCCGCCGCCGCTTGCGCACCTTTATAAGCCTCAGCCGATAAATGATCCGCCGCATCTTCGGACACTTGTGCAATCACCTCCGCCTGCCGCGAAGCCAGTGCAGAGGCCAAAAACGTCCCCCATTTTTGCTGATCATTCAAACCTTCATCATTCGCCAGCGAAGACAAATTCAACTTCACATCCTTCGCATAATCGGGCATCCGCCCCTTCAAATTATCAATAGACATAATACATTCCTTTCGTTAAAAAATAACCACAGAGGTAAAAGAGTCGAAATGAGATGAAAGAGAAAAAATATTAAAACTCTTTAATCTCTATTTTTCTCCTTAACCTCCGTGGTTCAAAAATTAAGCCGCGATCTTTGTTGCTTCGGCTGCAACATCAATCGTGTCACCACCCGCCGGACGGTTACATGGGCAAAGCTCATCCGATTGAAGCGCATCCAAAATACGAAGCGTTTCCTTCGGGTTACGACCAACATTAAGGCCATTCACGCTGATATGCTGGATCACACCATGTGGATCAACAATCACAGTCGCCCGAAGCGCAACACCCGCCTCATAATCACGCACACCAAGCCCGTCAATCAACGAACCATTCGTATCCGCAAACTGCCACTGGTTCAGCTTGGAAAGCCCCGGATGCTCACGGCGCCATGCAAGCTTACAAAACTCGTTATCGCTTGATCCACCAAGAACCACACAATCACGATCCGCAAAATCCTCTTCCAAGGCCGCAAATTCAATGATTTCTGTCGGGCAGATAAATGTGAAATCCTTCGGATAGAAGTAAAAAACCTTCCACTTACCTTCAAAACTCTCATGCGTCACCGTTTCAAACGCGCTTTCGCCATTTTCTTCGTGAACATTAAAACCGGGCTTAACACCTGTAATTTCAAATTCGGGAATAGTATCACCAATACCTAACATTATTTTCTCCATTCATTTTGGTTTCGATGAATAGAAACTCGCACGCCCCAAAAACAAAATCCAACAAATAATACCGATATTGAACATCGATTTTTTCGATGGATAAATTAATTTAAATTCGATAATATCGATACATGATACGCCCCACCTTAAGACAACTCGAATACCTCACCGCGATTCAAGAGCACAAAAACTTCTCCGCCGCCGCCAATGCCTGCAACGTCACACAAAGCACCTTAAGCGCAGGCATAAAAGAGCTGGAATCCATCCTATCCCAAACCCTCGTCAACCGCACGCGCAGCGCCGCAACCCTCACCCCATTCGGCCTAGAAACCTTTGAAACAGCACAAGAAATCCTATCCCAAACCGACCGCCTCACCGCCCGCGCAAAATCCCTCAAAGAGCCAATGAGCGGCCCCTTACGCCTCGGCATCATCCCCACAATCGCGCCCTATACCCTGCCCGAAATCCTTCCGCGCCTAACAAAACAATTCCCAAAACTCGAAATCCAGCTATTCGAGGATCTAACCGATAACCTGTTGGAAAAACTTAACAAAAACCAAATCGACATCGCCCTCCTCGCCTACCCCTACGACACGCCGGGCATGCATCAACATATCCTCTTCGAAGAACCATTCTACGCCGCCATGCCCGAAGGGTTAAAAGAACAAAACACCATCAATATCAATGAATTAGAGCCCGACAAACTCCTCCTATTAGAAGACGGCCATTGCCTCCGCGATCACGCGCTCCGCGCCTGCGACCTCCAAATCCCCAAGCAACGCAAAACCTTCAGCGCCACCAGCCTCCCCACCATCCTGCAAATGGTCCGCGAAGGACTCGGCACAACCCTCCTCCCCGAAATGGCCTGCCGCCCCGATACCGTCCCAAAAGGCATAAAACTCCTCCCCTTCAACGACGCAACACCCCCAACCCGCCAAATCGGCCTGTCTTGGCGCAAAAATGACCCAAGACGTAAGGATTACACAACACTTGCAGAGTTCCTATAACGTCACCCCCGCGACGCAGCTTGCTGCGTTCAGACAGCAAGAATCCAGCGATGCCAGCAGCAACGCTGCCGACACTAAAGATTCCGGGTGCTTTAGCACGACTTCGCCGCGTCTCCGGAACAACGCAAGGACATATTGCAAAAACAAAACTAAAGGATTATAAATCCGCCTATGGAACACACATACAAAGTCGCCGCCCTATACAAATTCACACCAATCGCGGATAACGCCGCCTTGCGCGAGGATATCTACGCCTTCGCCAAAGAAAACGCGCCAAGCATCTGCGGCACGCTTCTCCTAGCCTCCGAAGGGATCAACGGCACGATTGCCGCTTACCCCAATGAAATGGACAAAATCACCGCATACCTCGATAAAATCCTGCATGTCAAAGGCGAAGCAAAAGCCTGCGAATTCAAATATTCACACGCCAGCCAACAACCCTTCAACCGCTTCAAAGTCCGCCTCAAAAAAGAAATCGTAACCCTCCGCGCCCCCGAGGCCGACCCGAACAAACACGTCGGCGAATATGTGGAGCCAAAGGATTGGAACGCCCTCATCAACGATCCCGAAGTCGTTCTCATCGACACCCGCAATGATTACGAAACCAAAGTCGGCATTTTCGAAGGCGCAATTGACCCAGATATCAAAGTCTTCACCGATTTCAAAGACTACGTCACTGAGAACATGGATCCAGCAAAGGACAAAAAAGTCGCTATGTTCTGCACCGGCGGCATTCGCTGCGAAAAAGCCAGCGCATACATGCTCAGCGAAGGTTTCGAAAACGTCTACCACCTCAAAGGCGGCATTCTAAAATACCTCGAAGACGTGCCAAAGGAAGAAAGCAAATGGGAAGGTGATTGCTTCGTCTTTGACCAACGCGTCGCCGTTGGCCACGGGTTAGAGGAAGGAAATTGGGTCGTCTGCCACGCCTGCCGCGAACCCTTAAGCGCCGAAGAAACCCAGCGCCCCGAATACGAAGCCGGAATCTCCTGCCACCACTGCAAGGACGCCCTAACCCCTGCCCGCGAAAAAGCCTTGCGCGATCGTCAAAAACACTACGCCGATCGCTATTCTTCCTAAACGTCATTGCGAGCAAAGCGAAGCAATCCATCTCCCGATATCTAAAATTAAGAACTGGATTGCCGCGTCGCACGAAGCAACGCCAAAAGCGTTGTTCGCTTTAAAAAAGAACAAACATATTTATCTGTGTTCATCCGTGTTTATCTGTGGTTAAAAACAATCATGACGCACCCAATCCTATACTCCTTCCGCCGCTGTCCCTACGCCATGCGCGCGCGAATGGCGCTTTATAAATCCGGCATACAGGTTGAATTACGGGAGATAACCCTACGCGATAAACCTAGCGCAATGCTGGAAATCGCCCCAAAGGGTACAGTCCCCGTGCTACAACTCATCGATGGAACGGTTTTAGAGGAAAGCCTCGATATCATGATCTACGCTCTGGGTCGCCAAGACCCCGATGAATGGTTAGGAATTAACGAACAAGAGACTGATTTCCTTATAAAAAGAAACGACACCGCATTTAAAAACGCTCTGGATCGTTACAAATACCCAAACAGATACCCCGATGAAGATTGCACAAACGCTTTCGATCGCGGCGCCGAAATTCTATCCGACCTCAACACCCGCATCACCGCAAAGGGACATCTGATCGACGATTACACCACATTGGCCGACATCGCGATATTCCCCTTCATCCGCCAATTCGCCGCCGTGAACAGCAAACGCTTCGAAGACCTAAAGCTAAAACCACTAGAAAACTGGCTGGACGCACATCTCGAAAGCAACCTATTTCAAACCGTCATGCAAAGATTCACACCATGGCAAGACGGCGATGAGCCAGTCATATTCGGCAATTAAATATCGCCCGCATACACAATATCATCCAGATAAAACGCCAAGGACACATCATCTTCTAAAGCCTGCTGCGGCGGCTCGACATTCACAAAAACCGCACTCACCACAAGCAATGTAACCACCGAAAATGCCAACGCAGGCGCACGCACATCAATCACCGGAAAGCGAGGCAACAACCGCCTTTTATACCAAGGACGGTCCTGCTCAACACTCTTTGCCGCCTCAATAATCAGTGCCGAAAGATTACTCGGAGGCTCCGGCAACACGCGCCGCGCCAACATTGCATCTAAATTTTTATCATCCATGACTGACCCTCCGCTCATTATCATCATACACCAAATTTTCCTTAAGCGCCTTCTTCGCCCGCATAAGCAGCGATTCCAACGCCTTCACACCAACCCCCAAAATCTCCGCCGCCTCTTTATTCGAAAGCCCCTCATAAAAACACATATCAAGCGCCAATTTCTGCCGCTCGGGCAAAGCCCCAATAGCCACCTCCAGCGCCGCTTGCTGCTCATCCATCACCATCACATCATCCGCCGCATCACTGCCATCCGCCATAAAATCAATAACACCAGCATCACTTTGCGGCTTTTTCCGGCGCAACATATCAATCGCCAAATTCTGCACAACCCGATAAAACCAAGTCGTAAATTTCGCCCCCTTATCCGGCTTAAACGCCGCAGGCTTTCGCCAGAGCTTCAAAAACGCATCCTGCACAATATCCTCGGCCAAAATCGCATCACCACATACCCGATAAGCCGCCGCATAAAACCGCGAAGAATGCCGTTCCACCAATATTGAGAAAGCCCGATGATCACCGCTCATCACGTGCGCCATCAGGCTTTCATCACTATAATTATCAAGGTCACTCACAAAGTGTTATTCCGCTTTTTCACCACGGCCTTCACGGCGCTCTTTGAATTTCCCACGCATCTCTTTCATCTTTTCACGCTTGGCTTCATGAGCGGCTTTAGCCTCTTCTTTTGTAACCTCACCGCTGCCATCCGCGTCCATTTCACCAAAACGCTCTTCGGCATGGCTTAAAAATTCCGACTTGGAAATCACCCCGTCACCATTCGTGTCATGCTTGGCAAACGGCCCGCCTTTCCCTTCCGGCGGCACACCTTCTTCCGCCATTGCCGGCAAAGCAAAACCAAGCGCAAAGGCACAAACACTCAAAGTAATTATTTTTTTCATATCAATTTTCCTTCTTCATTTATTGGAGTTATACAAATACTACGAAACACAAAAGGGAAACCCTTCGCAAAAAAGATTCAAGAATTCAAATCCAACACAATCCGGTAATTCCGGTATGTTGCATTCGGCTTCAATATTGCTTTATAGGTCAAATCCGCCGCGCGTTTTAGAGTCACAATAAATTGCTGTTCATTCCCCTTTTTGCGAAAACCATACGCCTTCACAAGGGAATGATTTTGCAAAACCTTCCCAAGCTCCGTCTCAACACGGCTATCGGGAACGCGCATCACCAGCACATGATTATCATCCTGCAACCACGCATCAAATTTCACCTGATTGGTGACATCAACCACAATCCGCGTCTTCCCCGGATGATCACCAATCCGTACATCACGAATCGCCGCCCCCAATTCCCGCACCGCCATCGGCTGCACAGTCAGGGCATTCGCTTGAGTCGTCGCCACAAGCGCAGAATACGAAATCTTATCCGCCCGCGCAGGTTTACTATCCGGCACAGGAATGCTCGCGCCACCACCGCTATATTGCTGTATAGGCGCAACCGACAACCCGCGGGACGGCTTTATCGGCGGCAAAACAGGCGGCGGCGTGTATGTATTGGTAAAATTCTTCGCCCCCGCCAATTCCGGATACTCATCCTCATAATGCACATACGCATTACGTTTCGACACATGCTTTGGATCAACCTGCTTTCGCGCCAACATATGCGCCGCCAAAGGATCATTGATATCCGGCGCAGGAGTCGTCGTTTTGGAATAAAGCGTGGAATTCTCACTCCTATCTTGCTTATAAACCTTCGAACCATAAGAAACAGGCGCACGCCCCGTCGTCTGCTGACACGCCCCTAGTGCCAAGACACCAACCAAACAAAAACAAATCTGAAAATTCCTAAAACCCATAAAAGTAATTTTGCGCCAAGCATCAAACGCAATCAAGGGACTTTCAGGATTTAGGCGCAAACTTTCCCCAAAAGGAAACATAGCGATGCGGTTTTTCCGACACCCACATATGCGCCAAAATCATCACGATCCAAATCGAACTCAACACAATCTGCGGCACGCCAAGCTGCACGCCCACCACACCAAACGCGCCCAAAATAACCGCCAGCGACAAAATCAAAAACACCGCCACCCCATCGCGAAACCCCGCATCGATAAAATGATGATGAAAATGCCCGCGATCCGGCGAAAACGGATGCCGCCCCTCCCGCGCGCGCCGATAAAACTGCGCGCATGTATCCATAATCGGAATTGCCAAAACCCACGCAATCGCAATCGCCGGAACATCCGCTCCACCAACCTTACCCAAACCAATCGCAAACCAGCCAAGGCAAAGCCCCAAACACATGCTCCCCGCATCGCCAAGGAAAAGCGCCGCCTTCGCACGTATAGGCGAACGCAAATTATAAACCAAAAACCCGCCAATCCCCGCAATCAAAAGCAAGAGCAGCCCATCACTCTGCCCCACACTATAAAACCCAAACCAAATCCAGCCCAGCGCCACGGCACTATAACCACCCGCCAAGCCATCCAACCCATCCATCAAATTCACCGCATTAATAAGCAACACCACCGCAATCCACGAAAAGAAACCGGACATAAAACCAAGCTCCAAAACACCCATCCCGAATATATCACCAAGATGGGAAAGCTCCGCCCCGCCCGCAAAAACCACCAACGCGGCGGCAATAAATTGCATCATAAATTTAATCCACGGACGAATATGAAACTTATCATCAATCGCGCCCGTAACGAGCAAAAGCAAAATCGCGGCATAAAGCGGCCAATAGCCCACAACGCCATGCCCCGTAAAAATCGCGCCCATAATAAACACCGGAAAAATCGCCAATCCCCCAATCAGCGGCACCGCCCCCTCATGCTGCTTCCGCTCATCCGGCAAATCCACCAATTTCAAAACCGGCGCAAGCCTGATCAGCACGGGAATCAAAACCGCCACAGCAACAAAAACACCAACGGGAAAAACAAACTGATTCATGCCGCAATCTTAACGCATCAAACGCGCAGGTGAAAGCGCAGCGACACATTCATCCGAAACCTTTTGCGGCAAACCAAGAATCTCCGCCACCAAAATTTCCGCCGCCAGTATCGAACTCACAATCCCGTGCGACCCATGCGCCAAGGAAACATAAATCCCCCCGCCCATATGCCCCACAACCGGAAAATAATCCCGCGCACTACACCGCACCCCTGCGCGATGATCAACGATATCAAATTCCGCATCCATATCCGGCAACGCATCCCGTAACTTCGCAAGATTATCTGCATCATCCGCTGGTGAAATATCGCAATGCGATAACAAACGTTGAAAACTCGCCCCGACAACATGCCGCCCATCAACCTCCGGCGAGACATAGCCCCCATAAATCACATGCGTTTTCAATCGCCGCGTCTGCGCATTGGCGGCGATATAGCTCACCTGCCCCCGAACACTGCGCAGATCCAGCGGTGCTAACAACGGATGCCCAATCATCCCCGCCCCACCCGCAAGGATGACCACATCGCCCTGCGGTATCGCTGATACATTATAATGCACCTCAACCCCATGCGCATAGACCGCGCATAACGCCGCCGGTGAAACACTCCCCCCGCGCGGCAAATAAAGCGCCCCTTGATCCACCCCAACCCCCGCAATACGCGAGGCTTCATCCGCATCGACAAGCCGCATATCCGCATCAGTAAAGCCATATCCCTTCCACGTCTTATAGGTCTTGAAAAAACGCCGCTCCTTTTTCTCATCCGTAATAAGATGCAAGCTCCCCAACGCATGCTGGTTAACCTCTTCAACCCCGCCAATCACCTCTAGGGCATGTTGATAGGCGCGCGCATAAAACTCGGTCTGCGGCGAGGCTTCCGCCCCAAAGCGCGGATTATAAAGCCCGACCACATTCCCCGACGCCGCACTGGCAAGCCGATCCGAGGCCTCATAAATCGCCACATCCGCCCCCGCGCGCTTCAAAACATAAGCCGCCGCACACCCCGCCAATCCTCCACCAACTATCGCTATTCGCATGAAAACACCCCCACACTCATGTCACGCTTAGTTCCAAACCCCTTCACCTTCCGCACCTCAAACCCAGCCCCCGCCAAACCACGCCTCACAAACCCCGCCGCCGTAAAGGTTGCAAAGCTCGTCCCCACATCACTCAACCGCGCCATCTGCCCAAACACAAAATCACTCCACATATCCGGATTGGTTGAAGGCTTAAACCCATCCAAAAACCAAGCATTTACAGGCACATCCCACCGCGGCAAAACATCCTTAACATCCCCAAGATGCAGCTCCAGCGTAACATCACCAAACACACCGCGCCCACACGCCAAAACATCATCATAGGCCGCCAAAAACGCCTCCCTCTGCTCCGCCAATTCCGGCCAATGCGAGAGCGCCCCCGCAATATCATCCCGTGATAGCGGAAATTTCTCCACCGAGATAAACCGCAATCGCTGCCCCGCCGCTGCACTCTCCGTAAATAATTTCCAAACCGCCAGAAAATTCAACCCCGTCCCGAACCCCGTCTCGGCAATCACAAACTCATCCACGCCACCCCAAGCCTCCGGCACCCCATTCCCGTCCAAAAACACATGCCGCGTCTCCGCCAACCCGTCCACGGCGGAAAAATAAACATCATCAAATTCTTTTGATCTTAAAACGCACATAATAAAAATAGTGAACCACCAAGACACAAAGAACACCAAGATTTTTTTATTATTAATTCTCTTGGTGACCTTGGTGTCTTGGTGGTAAAAATTTAAAAAAAGGATTTACAATCAATGTCAAAAAACCCGCTTCTCCAAGATTCCACCCTCCCCAACATGGCGCCACAATTCGAAGCCATCAAAGACGCGCATTACATGCCCGCGATAGAGGCCGCGATCACCGAAGCCCGCGCCAATTACGACGCGATCAAAAATAATTCCGATACCCCAACCTTCGAAAACACGATTGAGGCCATGGAAAGCGCCAGCGAAACCCTAGGCACAGTCAGCAGTATTTTCTACAATCAACTCTCCTGCATGGGCGGCGATGCGCTCCATGATCTCGCCGAAAAAATCGGCCCAATCACCTCGAATTTCTCCTCCGACATCATCCTCGACCCCGATCTCTTCGCCCGCGTAAAAACCGTTTATGACGCCCGCGAAACACTCACCCTAACCCCCGAACAAACCACGCTGTTGGATGACAGCTACAAAGAATTCGTCCGTGGCGGCGCATTATTGGATGAGGATAAAAAGAAACGCCTACGCGAAATCTCCGAAGAACTCTCCACCCTCGGCCCCTCCTTCATGAACAACGCCAGCAAATCCGCCGAGGCGTTTGAGCTAATCATCACCGACAAGGCCGAACTCTCCGGCCTCCCCGACAGCGCAATAGAGGCCGCAGCCCTAGACGCAAAAGAACATGATCAGGCCGGAAAATACCGCTTCACCCTCGATTACCCAAGCTACATCCCCTTCGTACAATTCGCCGATAACCGCGAACACCGCGAAACCATGTGGCGCGGCTTCGCCTCCCGCGCATGGAGCGAGGACGGCCAAGGCGAGTATGATAATTCACAAAACATCAAACGCATCGTCACCTTAAAAGACGAACGCGCAAAACTCCTCGGCTTTGACAATCACGCGCAATATGTCCTCGAACGCCGCATGGCCAAAACGCCAAAAACGGTGATGGAGTTCTTGGAAAAAATGAAAGCCGCCTACCTTCCGGCGGCAAAAGACGACCTCGCGGCCTTACAAAAATTCGCCGCCAAAGAAGGCCTAAGCGACGACCTCAAACCATGGGATGTCGGCTATTATTCAGAAAAACTCAAACAAAGCCTGTTCGATTTTTCTAGCGAAGATTTCCGCCCCTACCTCCCCCTCGATAGTGTCCTCCAAGGGTGCTTCACCCATTTCTCCAAACTCTTCGGCATCATGTTCAAACCCGCACACGGCTACGAAACATGGCACGAGGACGTAAAAACCTTCGAAGTTTACAATCAAAGTAACGGAACCCTCGTCGGTACCCTCTTCGCCGATTTCCACCCCCGCACAGGCAAAAAACAAGGCGCATGGAAAACCAGCTACCGCAGCCAAGGCCTCTATAAAGGCAAAAACATGCGCCCCATCATCGCCATCGTCTGCAACTTCACCAAACCAACCGAGGATAAACCATCCCTCCTCACCCATGGCGAAGTCACCACGCTCTTCCATGAAATGGGCCACGCGGTTCACGGCCTATTATCAAACGTAACGTATCGCTCCCTATCCGGAACCTCCGTCCTTTGGGATTTCGTAGAGCTCCCCTCACAGGTTCAAGAAAACTGGTGCTATGAGAAAGAAACCCTAGACATGTTCGCCGAACATTTCGAAACCGAAGAAAAAATCCCCGGCGAGCTAATCGACAAACTCCGCGCCGCAAAAAATTTCATGGGCGGTTGGGGCGGCCTACGCCAAACCAATTTCGGCCTGATGGACATGGCCTATCACACCTGCGACCCCGCCGAGATCAAAGACGTAGCAGAATTCGAGGACAAAGCCTGCGCCGAAACCTCCCTCTTCCCACGCCTCTCCGGCCCCATGTCCACCAGCTTCTCCCACATCTTCGCCGGCGGTTACTCGGCGGGCTATTACAGCTATAAATGGGCAGAAGTCCTAGACGCCGACACCTTCGAACTCTTCCTCGAGCGCGGCCTCTACGACCCGCAAACCGCCCAAAAATACAAAGCCGAAATCCTGGAAAAAGGCGGCAGCGAACACCCATCCACCTTATACAAAAACTTCCGAGGCCGAGACGCCGACCCCAACGCCGTCCTCCGCCGCGAAGGGTTATTGGATGATAAAGCGGCTTAAGACTTCACCACTAAGACACAAAGCCCACCAAGTTTCACAAAGTTTTTTTATAGCGCCGCGAAGCTGCCTATTTTTTTCTTCTTAGTGGAACTTAGTGCCCTTTGTGTCTTAATGGTAAAATACAAATATCCACCATCAAGCACGATAACTTGCGCTTTCCACCCAAAATCCTCTATAACCCAAGCTATGAACTCTTTAGGCATCAACAAAGACCCAAAGGATACCCGCGTCGCGAAGCAAATCGAGCGCAGCAAAAATTTGTTCGCATACAAAAAGGGACAAAACAGTGAATAGTCTCGGAATAGATAAACCTGAAAGCGAAACAAGGGTAGTCGTCGCCATGTCGGGCGGTGTCGACTCATCCGTTGTTGCCGCGCTCCTCCACGAAGAAGGCTACGACGTTATCGGCGTAACGCTCCAACTCTACGACATGGGCACCGGCGCGGGCGAAGCCGTCAAAACAAAAACCTGCTGCGCCGGACAAGACATCTACGACGCCAAACGCGTTGCCGAAAAATGCGGCTTCCCGCACTACGTCCTCAATTACGAAAGCAAATTCCGCGAAAGCGTCATCGACGACTTCGCCGATAGCTATATCAAAGGGCAAACCCCCATCCCCTGCGTACGCTGCAACCAGAGCGTCAAATTCCGCGACCTCCTCGAAGTCGCCCACGACCTCGGCGCCGATTGCATGGCCACCGGACACTACATCAAACGCACCATAAACGAAGACGGCCTCGCCGAGCTTCACCGCGCCCATGACCACGGCAAAGACCAAAGCTATTTCCTCTTCGCCACCACCCAAGACCAACTCGACTTCCTCCGCTTCCCCCTTGGCGGACAAAGCAAAGACAAAACACGCCAAGACGCCCAGCGCCTCGGCCTCCTCACGGCTGACAAACCAGACAGCCAAGACATCTGCTTCGTCCCCCACGGCGATTACGCAAAGGTAGTAACAAAAATTCGCCCCGAGGCCCAGCGCCCCGGCGATATCGTTGACATGAACGGCAAAGTCCTAGGCCACCACACCGGCATCATCCACTACACCATCGGCCAACGCAAAGGCCTAGGGATCGGCGGCGGCGTGTCGGAGGATAACAGCCCCTTCTACGTCATCGAGATCAACCCAAAAACCAACCAGATCATCGTCGGCCCAAAAGAAGCCTTAGCACGCAACATCGTCTACCTCGAAGATTGCAACTGGCTCATCAACACCAAAAATCTAAAAGCCGAAAAAGGCTGCCCCTTCCTCCCCGTCACGGTCAAATTCCGCTCCGTTATGAAACCCGTCCCCGCCATTTTGCACACGGAAAAGAATGAAATCAGACTAGATCAACCCCAATACGGCATCGCCCCCGGCCAAGCCGCCGTATGCTATTGCCAAGACCGCGTATTAGGCGGCGGATGGATCACTGGCACCGCAAACTCCACCCTCAAAGAAGCCGCCTAAAACTATCCTTGACACCCCGCCATAAAAAAGCGATAAACCGTTCAGATTTGAAACAAAATCTTTCGCAGTATCAAAGAGAAATGCCGCGAAAATGATTGTTTTTGAGAACCGGAGCGCAGCGCACAAAAGTGCGTGAGCACCGGAAGCGCAAAAAACGAGCATTTGCAGCGCATTTATCGCAGATAATGCAAAGATTTTGAGGCGGAGTAGCTCAGCCGGTTAGAGCAGTGGAATCATAATCCATGTGTCGGGGGTTCAAGTCCCTCCTCCGCTACCAAATTTCATTTTTTCCTTTTATTTCAGGTCATTTAGCTGACGGATTATACGGTGTAACCGAGAGGTGCAACCTAAAATGTATAACCCTAGTTATTTGATCCGATCTCGACACAACATTTACTATTTCCGCTATCCTTTACCACAGCATCAACACAAACGCGTGAGCATATCACTAAAAACACGCTGTCCCAAAGAAGCCTTGCGACTAGCTAATATGCTGGAATACCATAGCTTACAAATAACAAAAGAATTGAACGGCAAAATCATGGACTATGCAGAGCTTCAAGCCATATTCAAAGATCACTTCGCTAAGCTCTTGCATGTTCACAAAAACAACATGGACGAGTTCGGACCACTATCTAAGAAAGACAAAACGGCGTGTGAACGAACTATTGCTCTCATGGACAAGCTTATCGAAAACGAACAAGACAGTTTGCCTGAACTAGACGAAGACATGGACAAATCCATAGCCAACATCAACGAACTATATGAATTAGGCATAGAGCCTGACAGTGACGAATATCAAACAGCTAAAAAACTACATAAATATGCCATTAGAAGCTTGCACAAAGACATCTTAAGTTACCATCAACGTCTTACTGACTTCTCAGTACTTGATGCTTCAAAGCATCCAGAAGACCAGACAGCACAGCCTAACAAGCCGCAATATCAATTACAGAATGTAATCGAAAAGTACGTTTTAGAAATTACAGGCTCAATGACTGACAAGAGCCTAGGAGAGCTTACAACGTGCCTACGCTACCTTACAGAACTATTAGGCTCAGACTTCAACATTACCAAGCTAGATGGAGAGAAAGCACGCTACGTCAAAGACTGCTTGCTTAAAACACCTGCGCGGCGCAATACGAAGAAAGAGACAAGAGACTTACCCCTGCTAGAACAAATTGAAGTTAAAGGGCTCGCCCCATTCGCACCCCGCACCATCAACAAGTATCTAGAATATTTTAGCGGTTTGCTTAAGTGGTCTATTAACAACAACTACATCAAAGAAAACCCGTTTGAGGGGATGAGCGTTAAAGACAGCAAGGACGGTAAGCGAGAGGACTTCAACGACGGAGAGCTCGCCCTCATCTTCGCAGAACTCGACAAGGGTAAAGCTGGACTTGCTAAAGATGACCTGCGCTATTGGAGCACTTTAATCTTCTTATATACAGGCGCACGCCGTAACGAGATCGCAAGCCTAACGACGGAAGACGTGAAGTATGATGCAGAAAATGACATTCATTACTTCCAAATTAAGGATGAGAAGAAGAGCAAGCGAAAGAATAAAGATGTATTTAGGCTTGTGCCTGTGCACTCGGACTTAATCAATCGCGGCTTTCTAAAATATGTTGAGAAAGTAAAAAGCATGAAACGGAAAAATTTACGCCTTCTGCACCAACTAACATTCACGAAAGGTCATGATTGGGGCAAAAAACTAACATACTGGTTCAGCAAAGTGCTGCTGCCTAAATTAGAAATCAAACGGCCTGAGACATCACTACACAGCACACGACACACATTCATAACCCGAATAAAAGAAACTGATACAGAATACGCAATTATAGATGCTATGGTCGGACACGAAGGCAAAGGAACTGGAGAAACAGTCTACACGCACCGCAGTGAAAGACACTTGCCTGTATTTAGAGACGCGATTGAAAAGTTGGCCTATTAAGCATCCAAACAGGAGTGCAAAAGCTAAGCCATTGATTTTGAACGATTTTTATATTTTTCTAAGTAATTGATTTTATTAGAAAATTCGCTTTGCAGCCTCTCTCGTCGAGCTGGGCATCGAAAGTTGTATAATGGGGCAACTTATGTGTCAGAATTACAATTAGCACTTAACTAGTGTAGTGAAATTTACAGAGCGCTAATCACTCGAAAGAGGCATGCCTATCCATAGATGTATCAACTTCAAGATTATGTTCTTCACAATCTGGTAACTCTCTTAAACCACCCATAAGAACCCTATACTGTTTGCCAAGGATATTTTTTTGCCCTCTTGCAAGACGATACATAAAGTTTCTATCAATTCCATTCTCCTTAGCGGTTTGCCCCATGGCATTAATAACAGCATCTGCTGAAAAACCGCTTCTATCCCACTCCCCCATGAGCTCTTCTCTTTCTTCTGGCGCGAGAGGTCTTGGAACAGGTGCGAAATCAAGAAATGCCTGCAGTGCTTCAGTTCTTATGATTTCTTTAGGTAGCGGACTCATAAAA
>JBOEFZ010000008.1:0-8634 GCA_050633165.1 Alphaproteobacteria bacterium
GCAACCGATTTCACCCCCTTCACCCCGCGCACAGCATCCTCCGCCCGCGCCCGCACAGGCTCCATCTCCGCTGCCTTTGCCGGATCAACCTCAATCATAAAAACAACCGCGCCGTGCTTATCAACCTGCACGCCCTGCACCGCTGACAAAGGCTCAACAACACCCTCCAGCGCCCGCAAAATATCATCCTCATTTAATCGCTTGAATTTGAACATAGCGTCCTTGCTTTCTACTCTAAAAGAGATATTGTTAACCCACACCAAACGTAAAAGAAAGAGACGAAACAATGGGGAAAAACCCTTGGGGCAACAAACCTGGAAACGACGATAATAATCCTTGGGGCGGACGCGGCGGAAAACGCGGCGGCTCAAAAGGCGGATCTGACACGCCCGACATCGACGAACTCTTGCGAAAAGCCCAAGAAAATTTCGGCGGCTTCGGCGGAAATTTCGGCAGCGCAGGGGCACTCGGCCTTATTATAATCGCAATTCTCGGCCTCTGGCTCGCCAGCGGTTTTTACGTCGTAAACCCCGGTGAAAACGCCGTCGTACAACGCTTTGGCGCATGGAACAGAACTCAGGCCGAATCCGGCCTCGGCTACGCCCTCCCCTTCCCGATCGAAAGCAAAACAGTCATTAACGTCCAAGAAATCCAGCGCATGAATATCGGCTTTCAACAAGGCCTAACCCGCAACGGACAAAGCGCCCGCCGCGACATTCCGGACGAAAGCCTCATGCTCACCTCTGACCGCAATATTGTCGACCTCGATATCGTCATCCAATGGAATATCAAAAGCGCGGAAGACTTCCTCTTCGAAATTCTCGACCAAGAAAACACCATCAAAAAAGTCGCCGAGAGCGCAATCCGCGAAGTCGTCGGTCAAACCGATATGTTCCCGATCATCACCACGGGCCGCGCAGCCGTCGCCGATGCCGCACGCGAGATCATCCAAGGCAATCTGGACGAATATAAATCCGGCGTAAACATTACCCAAGTCCTCATCGAACGCGCAGAAGTCCACCCCGACGTACAGGCCGCCTTCCAAGACGTACAATCCGCAAAACAAGACGCGGAGAATGTCCAAAACGAAGCCGAAGCCTACCGCGAGGATATCCTCCCCCGCGCGCGTGGTGCCGCCATTCAAAACATGCAACAAGCCCAAGCCTATAAAGAATCTGCCGTTGCCCGTGCCTCTGGTGATGCCGACCGCTTTAATGCCGTCTACCAAGCCTACCTCACCGGAAAGGACGTAACACGCGAACGCATCTTTATCGAAACCATGGAAGACGTCCTGAGCAACGCACAAAAAATCATCCTCGATGGCAACAGCAGCCAAGGCGTTGTGCCGTATTTACCGATCAATCAGTTAAAACAAGGAAAAAACTAAATCCCCAAAACCGTCATCCTGCGACCTGATCGCAGGATCTCATAAATAAGCAAACAGATCCTGCAGTTCTTGTGCCCTTTAGGGTAAAACCGCAGGATGACGAAAAGAGAATTAGGACACAAAAAATGAACAAACCTTTACTCATACTTCTATCAATTATCGCCATCGGTTTCATCGGCGCGGCGCAGGTCTTTTTCATCGTCGATCAACGCGAACAAGCCATCGTCCTCCAACTCGGGCAACCGGTGGGTGAGGTCAAAGGCCCCGGCATCCACGTCAAAATCCCGCTCATTCAGGACGTAGTTTATTTCGACCGCCGCATCCTCTCCATCGACCCCGCACCCGAACAAGTCGTGATATCCTCCGTCGATATCGCCCCGCCAACACCGGAAGGCGAAGAGGAAAAGCAAGGCAGCTCCTCCATCGCGAATGTAACAGGAGAACCCATCATCCTCGACACCTTCGCACGCTATAAAATCATCGACCCGCTGCAATTCTTAAAAACCCTGCGCACAATCCGCGCGGCAAACTCCCGCCTTGAAAACATCCTCAACGATGCCACGCGCGCCGAGCTTGGTAAAACTAGCCTCCAACAACTCCTCTCCCCCGCCAGGACAGGCGTCATGCGCGACATTTCCAACCGCGTAAACGCCAACATCCAAAAGGATAATCTGGGGATTGAAATCGTTGATGTCCGCATCGTCCGCGCCGACCTCACCGCTGATCTTCGCACCTCCACCGTCCGCCGCATGCAATCAGAACTAAAAGAACGCGCCACCGAAACCCGCGCAAAAGGCGAAGAACGCGCCCTCGAAATCCGCTCCACAGCGGAAAAAGAACGCACCGTCCTCATCGCCGAAGCCGAACGTGACGCGCAAACCCTGCGCGGACAAGGCGACGAAGAAGCCATCAAAATCTACACAAAAGCCTTTAATAAGGACAAAGATTTCTACTCCTTCATCCGCTCAATGGAGGCCTACTCCAAAACCCTTGCCGACCCACAAACCCAACTCATCTTGTCTCCCGACAGCACATTTTTCAAACATTTCGATGGTGAATAGATAAAAACAAACGTCATTGCACGGCTCGTCCGTGCAATCTATTATCAAACACGTGGATTACATACATTGCTACGCAAACATGTAATGACAAATAGGAGAATAAAAACGTGAAAATTGTTAAATATATCGGTCTTGTTTTTTGCTTAATCACATTCTCCACACACGCTCACGCCAACACCCCGAGCAGCTTCGCCGACCTCGCGGAAAAACTCCTCCCTGCGGTGGTCAATATCTCCTCCACCCAAAAGCCCGACGACACACAAGCCGAAATGCCAAACTTCCCTCCCGGCTCACCTTTCGAAGATTTCTTCGAAGACTTCATGGGCCGCCCCGGCATGGGAGAACCACAAATCCCCCAAGCCGCAATGGGCTCCGGCTTCGTCATTGACGCGGAAAAAGGCTATATCATCACCAACAACCACGTCATCAGCGACGCCAGCGAAGTTCGCGTTACCTTCCACGACGATGAAACCCTCACCGCCGAGGTCATAGGCCGCGACGAAAAAACCGACATCGCAGTACTAAAAGTCAAAACAGATAAACCCCTCACCGCCGTCCCCTTCGGGAACAGCGATTCCTTACGCGTCGGCGATTGGATCGTCGCCATTGGTAACCCCTTCGGCCTCGGTGGAACAGTCACCGCCGGAATCATCTCCGCCCGCCAACGCGACATCAATTCCGGCCCGTATGATGACTACCTCCAAACCGACGCCTCCATCAATCGCGGCAATTCCGGCGGCCCGATGTTCAATCTAAACGGCGAGGTTATCGGCATTAACACGGCTATTTTCTCACCAACAGGCGGATCAGTCGGCATCGGCTTTGCCATCCCCTCCGCCCTTGCAAGCCCCGTTATTGACCAAATCATCGAATATGGGCGCACACGCCGCGGCTGGATTGGTGTACGCATTCAAACCGTCACCGACGAAATCGCCGAAAGCCTCGGCCTGGACAAAGCACGCGGCGCCATGGTCGCCAGCGTCACCGAAAACGGCCCCGCCGCAAAGGCAAAGCTCAAACTCGGTGATATTATCCTCGATTTCAACGGTCGCAACATCACCGAAATGCGCGAGCTCCCCCGCATCGTCGCCGAAACAAACATAAACTCCACCGCCAACATAACCTACTGGCGGAACGGCAAAAAGCATAAAGCGAAACTCAGCGTTGCAGAGCTTGAAAAAGCCGAAGAGGAAGGCCTCATCACCGCCGATGCATCTTCCCCGCCATCACGTGACGAAGGCATCACCATAGACGAGCTAGGCCTAACCCTCCTCACCCTCGATGATGCAACACGCGGCGATTACGGCATCCAACGCAACATCAACGGTGTCATAATCGATAACGTTGATATAAGCAGCGAAGCCGCCCGCAAAGGTCTGGATTCCGGCGATGTCATCATCGAAATCAACCAAACCCCTATCTCCACCCCCGAAGCAGCCAAAGACATCATAGCCGCCGCAAAAGAGACAGGCCGCGCCAGCATCCTCCTCCTAATCAACCGCGACGGCGATGTCAGATTTGTGGCGTTGAAATTGGTGAAGGGGGATTAAGAAAGGTCAGATGCAAGATCATTATGCTGTCGTTGAAAATAAACCTGCGCGACAGCCCCAACCTCAAAAAGCGCTGCCATAAAAATGGGTTCTTCAGGAATATGTTGAACGCCTTCGACCAAGCGAATATTTAAATTATATCCGTAGAGTTGCAAATTCTCAATAAATTCACTGACAACCTGGGAATCCACAACATCATCATCGTTACTTAGAATAAGTCTATGTGGCCTATCAACATTTTTCCCCATAGCATCAACAATCGAATATTGAGAAGCATCTTTAAAAAATTTATGCGTTATCTTTAAATTTAAAGGATCAGGCCCATAAAAAAATCCTTCAGTAGAGTAGGCATCTTCATCAAAACAGACTGCAGCAGAATGTTGGATATGATCAGGAGCGGGAAGAACATTGACTCTACCAATACAATTATAATCATCGGCAAACATCGCAACATTCACACCATATGAAATACTAAGATCAATACGAAGCCTATTACCCAAAAATTTGATAGCAACTTTAGAATCTTCAATATTCGAGGTCATGGTAGCAGCGTCTTCAGCATCCGTGCGTGTCGCCTCAAAACCTCTATAATCGTATATCAACACAGAATAGCCTTGAGTTTGCAACATTTCTGCCATTTTATTACAAACAAATCCCTCAACGCCACGCATCCGATACCCCGGATGCACAACAACAACTGGATAGTCTTCATATCCTGCTAAATATTTGACGCGCAGCGGGGAAATAATTTCATCATCAGGAAAACCAGATACAGAGTATAGACCGCTAAAAGAATATTCTTTGACTTCTTTTGGCTCGTCTTCACCATCATAATTCAATAATAAAGCCATAATATTCAAATCGAATAAACATTATGACAAAAAATAGCAAGAAAAAACACATCACTGCCGAAACAGCCATAGTATCTAAACCAAACCCTTATCAAACTGCTCCGCATCAGGAGATAAAATCATCTCGTTATGCGCCTTACCCGACGGGATCATGGGGAAGCAATTTTCTTTTTGCTCGACACAAACATCGACAATCGTCACGCGATCGGTTTGCATCATCTCCTCGATAACGCCATCAAGCTGATCCACAGTTTCCGCCCGCAAACCAACCCCGCCATAGGCTTCGGCCAACTTCACAAAATCAGGCAAGCTTTCGGAATAGCTATTGGAATACCGCTCCCCATGCAACAATTCCTGCCACTGGCGCACCATGCCCATCCATTGGTTATTCAGGATAAAAATCTTCACCGGCGTCTTATATTGAACCGCGCAAGACATCTCTTGAATATTCATCAAGATCGAAGCCTCCCCCGCGACATCAACAACAATACCATCCGGATGCGCAATCTGCGTCCCGATCGCCGCCGGCAAGCCATATCCCATCGTCCCAAGGCCACCAGAAGTCATCCAGCGATTAGGCTCGTTAAACGGCAAAAACTGCGCCGCCCACATTTGGTGCTGCCCAACCTCTGTCGTCACAAACGCCTCACGCGGATCCTGCGCCAGATAATGACGAAGACGCTCCAACGCATATTGAGGCTTGATGATCGTGTCATCCTTTTTATAGGCCAGACAATTCTTCGCCCGCCACACATCAATCTGCGCCCACCATTTCTTAAGCGCCGCTTGATCGGCCTTATATTTGCGCTTCTTCCAAACCTTAATCATCGCCTCAATTGCCAATCTCGCATCGGCAACAATCGGAATATCAATCTGGATATTTTTGTTAATCGAGGATGGATCAATATCCACATGGATCTTCGTCGAGTTCGGCGAGAACGCATCCGTCCGCCCCGTCACACGGTCATCAAACCGCGCGCCGATATTGATCATCACATCACAATCATGCATCGCCCAATTCGCCTCGAACGTGCCATGCATACCTAGCATCCCGAGCCATTGCTTATCCTCCGCCGGATACGCGCCAAGCCCCATAAGCGTGGACGTAACAGGATACCCCGTCTCTCGCACCAATGCCCGCAACGCGCTTGAGGCCTCCGCCCCCGCATTAATCACCCCGCCGCCCGTATAAAACACCGGACGCTTCGCATTCGCCATCAACTCCACGGCCGCCTCAATCGCCGCCATATCCGGCTCGACCCGTGGCTGATAGCTCTGCTGCGCATAAGGTTTCGCCGTTCTGTAAGTGCCCTTCGCAAACTGAACATCCTTTGGAATATCAATCACAACCGGTCCCGGACGCCCCGATTTCGCAACATGAAAACTCTCATGCATAATATCCGCCAACGCCTCAACATCATCCGCCAGATAATTATGCTTCGTACACGGGCGCGTAATACCCGTCGTATCCGCCTCTTGGAACGCATCCGTCCCGATGAGGAAGCTCGGCACCTGCCCCGTAATACACACAACCGGAATGGAATCCAGCAACGCATCCGTGAGCCCCGTCACCGCATTCGTCGCCCCAGGGCCAGATGTCACAAGCGCGCAACCAACCTTACCCGTCGAACGCGCATACCCTTCGGCAGCATGTAACGCACCGCCTTCTTGGCGCACCAAAACGTGCTTAATTTTATCCGAGTTCTTGAAAATCTCGTCATAAATCGGCAAAACCGCACCACCCGGATAGCCAAAAATCACCTCAACCCCCTGATCAATCAGCGCCTGAATAACAATCTCCGCCCCGCTCATCTCTTGGGTTTTAGGTGCTTTTGCGCGTTTCGCGCTTTTCTTCGCGTCTGTAGTGCTCATATTCATTCTCGTTTAATTGCTATCTCATTCACTCTAAAATCATAAAAGCGCGGCAGGTGCAATGACTTTGGAGGATTGTCACATTACCTGAACCACGCTTTATTTTCTACATTAAATGTAGAACCCGTTTAGCAGTTTTTACACATCTCTATACCACTGCTTCCACGTTTGCCTTTACGACCTTTATTAAAACCAGATAAGCACGATAATTACATTAAGGTCAATGGTTATTGTTATATAATTTTATATAAATGAATAAAAAGAAATAATATTTCAAAAAATGAAATTTAACAGTTCCTCTCAAAAACCATAACAGTTTCATCTAAACCGGACTTTTCCTTACGAGTGCCATCAGGATAGAAATCCTGATCGCTTAACGGCTTCCAATCTCCACCTAAAAATGACAACCCCACTCCACGTAATTGCCCCTTAATATCATCCAACACAACACGGAAACGCTCTTTTTCTTCGATTCTCTCAGGCGTATCAAAACAAAAATACCCTTGTGTCATATGAGCAAGCCTTAAAGCCAAAGCCTTCGCTGCATCAAAATCAAGGTGACGGATTAAGTTCTGACATATCACCGCGTCATAACGCTTATCCGCTTTAAAACTAAAAACATTCTGAGCGTCTAGAACATGAATATTCTTTGCAATATCACCTGACAAAGTAACAAAACCCGCTTGCGATGCTTTTTCAAAATGCCTGCAAATGTCTTGCCCTTGATTCAGCAATACCGCCTCCCCATAACATGAACCTTGAGCAATCTGCGTAAAAACTGGAGAAATATCCAACGTATCGACTTGCAATTCATCGTAACCAGCATTTTTCGCAAGAATTCCCAATGTACATGCCTCCAACCCGATAGAGCCGGCTACAATCAAAACCTTTTTTTTGCCCTCTTCAACCAATTTTTGAACAAAGGGTTCTTGAAAATCCGGGTTCCTGAGTATTTTTGTCGTTCCTTCAAACGAATGACCAGAAAACGATTCCTCATCCAAGAACGCCAATAACCCATCAGGCGCCGCCCCCCGAAAAGCAGAATCCCATATTTGCCGAATGCTATAATCCATAACAAAGATTTATAACAGCATATAAAATTATGTCAAATTATAACTGATTCCGAAACCACGTCGTTTGCCGTTTCGCATAATGCCGTGTTGCGGTCTTCGCTGCCCTCATCGCATCTTCACGCGTCATATCCCCCCGCATATACGCACATAATTCCTTAAACCCAAGCGCCTTCGTCAACGGCACACCATCCTTCACCGCGCCCGATTGCACCAGCGCTTCAAAATCCCGCGCCTCCTCTAACGCGCCATTTTCAACCATCCAATCAAACCGCGCGTTACACCGTTCATACAAAACCTCCCGCGCCGGCAAAATCTTACGCACCTCAAATTCCCAATCCGCAGGGGGCGGCGTACGCGGCAATTCCTGCCATTCCGCCAAAGATTTCCCCGTTGCCTCCAACACCTCCATCGCGCGAATAATCCGCGCCTTATGGTTCACATGAAACCGCGCCGCCATCACCGGATCACGCGCCTCTAATTCCGCATAAAACGCCTCCGCCTCCACCGCCTCATAATGCGCCACCACACGCGCCCGCACTTCATCAGGAATATCGGGCATAGGCGATAACCCCTCCATCAACGCGCGAATATAAAGCCCCGTCCCACCGCAAATCACGGGCGTTTGCCCGCGCGCAATCACCTCCGCAATCACCGGCTCCACCATCTCCCGCCAATTCCCCGCCGAGCACACCTCATTGGGATGCAGCGCCGCATAGAGCAAATGCGGCACTTCCGCCTTATCCTCCGCCGGTGGCTGCGCGGATAAAATCGGCAAGCCATCATAAATCTGCTGAGAATCGCAATTGATAATCACCCCGTCACATTCCCGCGCCACCGCCA
>JBOEFZ010000009.1:0-10904 GCA_050633165.1 Alphaproteobacteria bacterium
AATAAAAATGCGCTGGTTTCCCTCTTTTTTTCTTTCTATACCTAACCCATGGATATAGCGGAGTTATCACGGGCGGCGGTGGAGATGGAGCGGGGGAGTGGGCGTGACTCGTCAAAGCCGTTTCGGCTTGATACTGAATTTGAGCCGGCGGGGGATCAGCCGGCGGCGATTGCGCAGCTTACGGAGGGGTTGCGGGATGGTTTGACGGATCAAGTTCTTCTCGGCGTGACTGGGTCGGGGAAGACCTTTACCATGGCGCAGATTATAGCGCGGGAGCAGCGTCCTGCGCTTATCCTTGCGCCTAACAAAACCCTCGCGGCGCAGCTATATTCCGAGTTTAAGGGTTTTTTTCCCGATAATGCGGTGGAATATTTCGTTTCCTATTATGATTATTACCAGCCCGAGGCGTATGTTCCGCGCTCTGACACCTTTATCGAGAAAGATTCCCAGATTAACGAGCAGATTGACCGGATGCGGCATGCGGCGACGCGGGCGTTGTTTGAGCGGAAGGATGTGATTATTGTTGCCTCGGTTTCGTGCATTTACGGTATCGGGAGCAAGGAAGATTATGCGGCGATGACGTTTGATTTGAGCGTCGGGCAGGAGATTGACCGTCAGGATTTGATCGGGAAGCTGATTGAGCTGCAATATACGCGTAATGATTTGGCCTTTGAGCGCGGGAGCTTTCGCGTGCGGGGGGATGTGGTGGAGCTGTTTCCTGCGCACTTTGAGAGCCGCGCGTGGCGGATTGATATGTTCGGGGACGAGATTGATAGCGTGACCGAGTTTGATCCGCTGACGGGGGAGAAGTTTGCGGCGCTTGAGAGTATTCGTGTGTTTGCGAACTCGCATTACATCACGCCGGGGCCGACGATGCGGGAGGCGGTGAAGAATATTAAGGCGGATTTGAAGGATCGGCTGGCCTATTACGAGGCGGAGGGGAAGCTGCTCGAGGCGCAGCGATTGGATCAACGGACGCAGTTCGACATTGAGATGATGGAGGCCACGGGCAGCACGAAGGGGATCGAGAATTATTCGCGCTATCTCACGGGGCGCGGGGCGGGGGAGCCTCCGCCGACTTTGATTGAATATATGCCCGATAATGCGTTGATGTTTTTGGATGAGAGCCATGTGATGGTGCCGCAGATTGGCGCGATGTATAAGGGGGATCGGGCGCGGAAGATGACGTTGGTGGAGCATGGGTTTCGCTTGCCTGCCGCCATTGATAACCGTCCATTGATGTTTGATGAGTGGAATGATTTTCGCGGGCAGACGGTTTTTGTCTCCGCCACCCCCGCACCGTGGGAATTGGAGCAAGCGGGCGGGGTTTTTGCCGAGCAAGTGGTGCGTCCGACTGGCCTCATTGACCCAGAGGTGGAAATTCGTCCGACCGAGCATCAGGTCGATGACCTTATGCATGAGTGTAAGGCAGTGATTGCGCAGGGTGGGCGGATTTTGGTGACCACGTTGACCAAGAAAATGGCCGAAGCGCTTTCGGAGTTTCTTAATGAGAATAATATTCGTGTGAAATACATTCATTCGGACGTCGATACGTTGGAGCGGATCGAGATTATGCAAGATTTGCGGCGCGGCGTGTTTGACGTGCTGGTCGGGATTAACCTGCTGCGTGAGGGGCTCGATATCCCCGAATGTAAGCGTGTTTGCATTCTGGATGCGGATAAGGAGGGGTTTTTGCGCTCTAAAACCTCGTTGGTGCAGACCATAGGGCGGGCGGCGCGGAATGTGGAGGGTAAAGCGATCCTTTATGCTGATCGCATCACCGACAGTATGCAATACGCGATTGACGAGACAAATCGCCGGCGGGAGAAGCAGATTGCGCATAATGAAGCGCATGGTATCACGCCTGAAACGGTGAAGAAGAACCTCGATGATATTGTGTGGCAGCAAGAGAGCGGTGAGCAAGAGGCGGCGGGGATTGATCCGGCGCTGCTTGATGATCCGGCGGCGTTGCGTAAGGCGATTGCGGGGAAGCGGGCGAAGATGCTTAAGGCGGCGGAAAATCTAGAGTTTGAGGAGGCTGCGGCGCTCAGGGATGAGGTGAAGCGGTTGGAGCAGGCGGAGTTGGGGCTTTAATAAGCGTTTTGGTTAGGTGCGTTATTACTCCGTGAATACTATAGTAATTCATACACAGGTGTGTATTTTTACTTTAAACAACCTTAGGTTGTATAATATAGACATTATAATTATTTCGATCTTTTCATAATTTTTACCCTATCTTTACTTTCTTCCCATAATATAAAGAGCATAAAGACACCCGTAAGAGGTGTCGTATGGGAAACAGAATACAATCGTGTGAAGCGCCGCTACTGCTAAAAAAAACAAGGCGCGAACGGGGAGAGAGTAAAATGGTTGCACTTGCGCCATTGGGAGAGAATACGTCATTGACGGCGATGTTCGGCGGTAAGGCCGGTGTCGGTGCGGATGCGGAATATATCGCGCAAGCACTTGCGGCGAAGGCCGCTTACGAGAAACTCCAAGACCATGACGGGCAATTATCCGAAAGCCGCGTAGGCGTCATCGCCAGCGGCGCAGCAGCAGGGCAGGCGCAGAGTGCTAAGGTTGCGGAGGAGAATGAGAAAGCGGCTAAGGAGCGCTTTGATACGGCGGTGTTGTTGGCGTTGTTGGATGATATTCAATTTGAAATCAATAAGATTGAAGAAGAAATTGTAAAAATTGATCAAGAGATTGATGCTGTTCAAGAGCTTGCTTTGATTTTAGAGGGTGGTGGCATTATTGACCCGACAAATTCAGAGCATCAGAGGCTATTGAGGCAGGCGGATATTCCGGTGGATGATTGGGGTATTGTTGATGAACAATATTTATCTGATTTAGAGGCCGATAAAACTGATGAGCGTTCCGAGTTGGAAAGAAATAAAGAGGCGCTTGTTGAGATGCATGATCAGATGCAGGTAAAAATAGAAAATGGTACCTTTACGGCGGAAGACGAGGTCGCCTTTATAGAAAAAGGAAGTGATTTGGGAATAGATTCTTTTGTTGCTTTTAGATCTGGTCAAACTGATTTAGCGTCTGATACTTATAGCCATGCTCTTGATGGGGTGCAGCAAGATGTTTCTATGTCGTTAAATAGTTTTTAGCCGGCTGGTTCGGGGGGGGGAGCCAAGGGAAGGCTAGCCAACCCGTTTTGCCCTTTGTATTTATTAGCTACTTCTTCAATTATTCTAAGGGCTGCGACTGGAGATAAACCAGTTTTAGACCATTCCCTTGTGCCGAAAGATACTGAAGTTGCGTTAAAGTCCCTTTTATAACCGTAGCATATCATTGTAGGCACGCCCTGCTGGTCAAAGGCGCTTTGAAACACACTTGCCATGTACTCAGGAGTCAATTCGTTACCGGAACTTGCAACTTTTCCAATTAGATCATCGCTCATAACGATCATTACGCCTACACCCCCTTCGGGGGATTCGTAATAATTGCCAAGCTTAACACCCATTTCAGCCAATTGACGGTTCGTTAAGGAATCATAATCAGACTTTTGGAAGGCGGCATTTGTTGGGATTACGCGTTCAGAGAATAGGCAATCAGCGCCTTTTACATCATTCGCAGCAGCGGGCAGTGCAGCAACGGACATCGCGGCTGCTAGGGCGCCGGCAACTAATCCACTTGCTTGTTTTGGCTGTGCCATCACAAATTTCCTTAATTAAATCTTAAGATTAAATATAGACCAATCCGTATCGTATTGCAAGGAAGATTCACATATTTTTGTAATAAAAATACGGGTGACTTGCTTCGGTTGAAATATTCGTGCATGTCAACTTTAATTCCCTAAAGTGCATTAAAAATACCTCTTGACGGGGTTTTTGGGTTTGTTGGGGGTGGTTCGTTCTATGGTGTGTTCGTTTTGTGCGAATCCTTTATAGTGGGGGGTATGAGACAATTTTTGATTTTTGGGGTTTGTGCGTTTGCGGTTGGTTTTCCTGTTTTCGGGCCGGTTTGGGCGCAGGAGACGATTACGGTTATTCGGGCGGATGGTACGCGGGTGGAGATGGCGTTGCCGGATTCGCTGGAGGGGCTTGTGGAGGTGACGCCGGAGGAAGCTGCGCCTGCGCCCGTTCTTGTGCCTGAGGCGGTGAAGGAAGTGCCTGAGGAGAAGGCTAAGCCCAAGGAAAAGCCTAAGCCCCCTAAGCAAGTGAAGAAAAAGGTGCGGGATTGGTTGGCGCTTGTGCCGCCGCGAAAGCCGGCTGTGCCGAAGTGGTTTACCTTGCGGGAGGCGGGATTGGCGATTACGGCGGAGCAGGCGCTGGATTTGGCGATTGATGTTGCGCCGCCTTCGCGGGATGTGGATATGGAGATGCGCGGGGGCGATTATGCGGTGGTGTTTAAAACCGAGGACGGGCGTTATGAGATTGTGATTTCGCGGGAAAACGGCGCGGTGCTTAGCAAGGGGTATGTGGAGTAATGGGGTTTATTTTTGAGACGGAGCGGATCGGGTTTCGGGAATGGCGTGCGGCGGATCGGGCGGAATTTGCGCGGATGAACGGGGATCCGTTGATTATGCAGTATTTGCCGCGATCGTTGAATGAGGCGGAGTCGGATCATCTGGTTGATAAATTCGAGGCGCATTTTGCGGCGCATGGATTTGGGCTTTATGCGTTGGAGCGTAAGGAGGATGGTGCGTTTATGGGCTTTACGGGCTTGCAGCATGTGCCATTTGATGCGGATTTTACACCAGCGGTGGAGATTGCGTGGCGGCTCGATTACGGGTTTTGGGGGCAGGGTTACGGGAGCGAGGCGGCGCAAGCGGTGTTGGCGCATGGGGTTGGTGAGCTTGGATTGGCGGAGATTGTGGGCTTTACGGTGCATGATAATGCGCGCTCGATCGCGGTGATGGCGAAGATTGGGATGGTGCGCGATGTGGGTGGGGATTTTGATTATCCGGGAATGCGTAAGGATCATCCGCTCGGGGCGTTTGTTTTGTATCGGGCGACGACTTGATGGTAGTTGCTTGCAGGTTTTGTGGTGGTTAAGGTTTTTCTTGACAGGTTTTTATTTACATATTATAATTCGTTCTGTATTTTATAGAGAGGTATGTAAATGAAAAACGTAAGTTTTAAGAAATCTCAGTTGTTTGCTGCGGCTGCAGCGGTGGCGCTTCTAACTGGCTGTGATTCAGAGTCGGATGAGCCGAAAGCGGTTCAACCGGAACAGCCTCAGGTTGGTGCTTTGTATGAAGATATGAAGGCGCTTGTTAATCGCCCTGATTATCGTATCGCGGGCGCTCCTCTCATTCAAAATCCGGCAGATATGGTGAAGGTTATGATGCCTGTGGGTGTCGATTTAGCCGAGGTTATTGTTGATGCTTTGCGTGCGGAAAATAGAGGCGCGGATGTTCTTTTGAGTGCGAGCCCTGCTATGCGTGCTGCGCTTAAAGATGTTGTAAGAAAAGGTTGGGATATTCCGGACTTTGCAGATGAGGCTGAGGTTGTTGCTGCTAATGATCCTGCAAATGCAGTAGCATATTTGGAATTTGAAAGTGCTCGTGCTGCTTTAGATGGGCGTATTGAGGGGCTTGTTGTTGAAAATCCTGAAGGATACCGGATGCGTGCTATTCAATCTAGTGATTACGGAGAGGGGTATTTTGAAATGATTGACCCTACGGATGGCCAGAATGTTTATGATAAGGTTGATGCTTATATTATAGAGCGTGAGGCAAGAATGTTGTCTGGTTCTGTATCTTCTGTTTCGGATGTTGTCTATGTGCATTTAACAGATCCGGATGTTGCATTGGATGGTGGTGTTCCTGATGATGTCCGTGATATGTGGGAGCGTGCGGCTCAATATGAAGCGAGGCGTGTTGCAGAGTATGATTTAGAGGCTTCGCCTGAATATATTCGTTTTTCTAAGGCTCAGGACAAAATTTGGTCTTTGCAAAATAGTGCAAGAATTCGGTTGGAAAGCGATGAAAAAAAAGAGCTTGCTGCTCAAGTTTTGGCTGAGTTTGAACCTCGGTTTGTTGAGGTGTTGTTGGAAGCGGCGCAGGGGCAAGATGTTGAGGGTATAGAAGAAAATGCCGGAAGCCTTGCACGAGGTGTTATTGCAGATATTTTGAGCGTTTATGGAGCGGCAGTGGATCAGAATCCGGGGAAGTATCAAGGTGAGCCGAGCTCTCTTGTCGCTTCAATGGCAAAGCTGGTTGGGCCGTCTGTTTCTCATGCTTACCGCCAAGCATATAGTGCACAAAATGATGAAGCGACAATGCGTGGTTGGTGTGCTTCAACATGGGGACCTGCGAATTCTGAGTATTGTGGAGGCCGTTTTGGATATAATTATGATTAGTGTCAGCACGCCCTAGATGAAGTCTACGAGCTTGGCTTTTTATTCATTTTGATGCTTTTCGTGTCTTGGTTTCACGACTCTTGTCAGTGTGGAGGAAATTGTGTAAGGTTTGTGGATAAGTGTTCGCTTATTCTTTCTTTTATACATTGAGGCCTTGCCATGAAAATCCGTTCTAAAGCTCTTGCGTTACTTTGTTGTCCGTTATTTCTTGCCGGTTGTGGTGAGGGGTATGAGATGGTGAAGGTTGATAATTATTTCCCTTATGGTAATGAGCGCACGGCGGGGAGTGGGTATGCTTATGTTTTATCCTCGATGTTGCCGAAGAAGGAATTGAAGGTTGAAGAGATTGCCGATGAGGCGATTGAAGAGGTTAAGCGCGATTGGGCGCCAGAAATTGTGGAAGAGGTGAAGGTGGTTGAGCCTGCGCCCGCGATGGAGCCAGAGCCGATTGCGCCGGCGGATGATATATTCCTTGGTGATGGTAAGAAATAGGTGCGCTGCACCGTTGGTGTATAGTCATTCCCCTTAAGAGCAGGGCTATAAGGGATGCTTTTATTTGGCGAAGATGTGCGTTGTTGCGTCTTGGTCTTTGTTTTGGGTGGTTGGTTTTGCATGTGCCCAGAGATATTCAAAGCGCTCTGCCTCGGCTTCGCTGGCTTCGGCGCTGTTTATGACGATTATCATGCTTTTACCCCAAAGCTCGATGGCGACTTTTCCGCCGTAGATGTAGCTGGTTTGGTTGTGTTCTGCGGTTGTTTTTGTGGTGCGGCGGCATTCGTCTTCAGGGCCGAGGATTTGTTGTGTGTTATCCGGGGTCAGGATGCGTTGTTTGATTTCATGCGTTTTTAGGAAATCGATATGTTTGAACAGTTTTTGGGTGCTTAGGTGGTTGGGGAGCTCGGCGGTGACGTGGCTGATGAGGATGTCGGTTTTTTGTGTGGCTAATGTTTGGTGGATGTCGTCGATGAGGTCGTTTAGGGCCTCTGCACCACGTAATATTTTTATGTTTTCGCGGCGTTTGGTGACACCGTTATCGCCGATAAATTCGATTTCCGCGCTTTCGAAGGCCATGCGGATGGCCTTTAGGGATTCCGCCTTGATATCGGAATGGCTTTTTTCGTAGTTATTGATGGCGGTTTTGGAAAGGCCGCAAGCATTGGCGAGGTCCTGTTGTGTCCAGCCAAGTATACCGCGGGCGCCTCTGCATTGTTCGATTGTGAGCATATTATTATTTTTATTATAGGTTTGTTTTTATAAGCTTTGCTTAATATACGGGCTTTAAAAGTCTAAGTCCAGTTGAATTAAATTTATTTTTATTTACATATTCTTAATTAAATACCATTAGGTTGGTATTTAATTCAACTGTGGGGGTATTGATGATGACGAAGAAAATTTTACAGCAACTTGCGATTGAACGGTGCCGGATGCATGCTTCGCATATTCTGGCGGTGTGCCATATGCGTGAAGATGGTGGTGGCGTTTGTGATATGATTGAGAGTTTAAACAAGGACTTTAATTTGATCGAGGATTTGATTGAGCCGGACTAGGGGAATTGAATTGGGCCGGGGGAAAAGCGGTCTGGCTATCTTTTGTTAATCGACATATTATAAAAGCTGAAAGTTGTTTGAAGGGGATTTTAATATGTCGATATGGCTGGTGTTTTGGCTGTTGTTGGTTGTTGTTTTTGCGGGGTTTGTGATTTGGACCTCTGTGATTTTATTGCGGCAGAAATCAGCATGGAAGGAATATGCGGATAAGCGTAAGTTGCGGTATAAGCGCGGTGGGTTGATGCAATCGCCCGAGGTTCAGGGCGTTATTGATAATCATCGTGTGAGTGTTTTTACGAGCGAGCATATGGTTGATAATGCGCGGAATAACCGGAAATTAATGGCGATTGAGGTGAATTTGAATAGTGTGATGCCAGTTGCGGGTGGTGTTGCTAGTGGCGGGCTTGTTTCTGTTTTGAAGAGTATGGAGTTGAAGCAGGAATATGCGCCAAAGCATGAGCGGTGGAATAAGGCTTATGTCGCAATGGCGGATAGCCGTGGTGTGATGTCGCGGTATTTAACCGATGCGCGGGTTGAGGCGTTGGCGGGGTTGATGGGATTGAAGCATGCGTGGGTGATTTTGGCGTTTCGGGATGACAAGATGCTCTTGCGGATTGATACGGCGGACCCGCTGGATAGTGCGGCGGCGCTGGATAAAATTGTGAAGGCGATGTTGGCGGCGGCTGAGGCTTTGGAGCTTGGGAGTGGGGAGAGTAAGGTTTTGAAATCCGATGCGGTTAAGGCAGAGGCGCAGGCGGTTTCGTTAGAGGTGGATGATGAGGCGCTTGATGTTGGTGGGCTTCAGTTAGAGGAGAATGAGAATGAGGTTTCTTCCGAAGAAAGCGAGAAGCCGTAGGGTTTGAGTGTTTTGTCATTGCGAGGAGCATCGCGACGAAGTAATCCAGCATCTTTTCTATCGGTAAGCGCGGGTGATGGATTGCTTTGCTTCGCTCGCAATGACGTTGGGATTTGAGTGTCTTTGCCGTTAAGATTGAATAAGCAGAGCATTGTTTTGTTTTCGTATGTGCGGGTGAAGGCGAGGAGGCTTTCGTCGTTTGTTTTTATGAATTGAATGTTGCCGTGAGTGAGAGGGGATTGGTCTTTGCGCCAGTGCAGGAAGCGGCGGGTGAAGTTTAGGGGGGAGTTTTGCTCTTTTTCTTGTGTGGCGGCGGTTAGGGTGTGGTGGCTATCGGGGATGGGGAGCCAGTGTTTTTCGGTTAATGTGGTTTCGTCCCATGGCATGGGGGTGCGGCATCCATCGCGCCCTTGCCATTTGGGGTAGAGGTGTTTGCCCCATGGGTCTTGGAGGTCTTCGTATTTCAGTTTTGCTTCGGGGAGGCCTAGCTCTTCGCCTTGGTAGAGGAAGAGCGTGCCGTATAGGGAGCCGAGGAGGGTGATGAGCATTTTGGACAGGCGTGGGTCGTGGGAAAAGCCATCGGAGTCGGGGAGCCAGCGGGAGGCGGCGCGGACGACGTCGTGGTTTGAGAATGCCCATGATGGATAGCTGTAGCCTGCCATAACTTCGCCCTGACTTTGTTGCTGCGTCACTCGCGTAGGTTTTCCTACGCGTCGCTCCTTGCGCCTCGTCAGGTCAAAGTTCTGTTTGGCTATTGTTGTGGAGGCTTCTGCTAGGCTTTCAAAAGGTTCGCGGATGAGGGCGGCGGTTAGGTCCTTTTGTGTGCCGCTCATCATTTGGGGGTTGTAGCAGGTGTCGAGGAGGCCTTCGCCCGTATATTCTGCCGTGCGTTCATAGGGGTGGTCATCGCCAATCTCGCCGATGGTGAATGCGCCGTAGGATTCGCATAAGGCTTGGAAGCGTTTGAGGAAGGCTAGGTTTTCGGGTTGGGATTTGTCATGGATGTGGGATTGGGCGGAGTAGGGATCGCTGCCTTCGAATTGGGTGGCTGCGCCTAGGCTCGCGTCGCGGGGCGGATTGTCGCGGAGCTGTTTGTCATGGAAGTAGAAATTTACGACATCGAGGCGGAAGCCGTCGACACCGCGTTCTAGCCAGAATTTGGCGATGTCCAAGGCTTCGCACTGGACATCGGGATTGTGGAAATTGAGGTCGGGTTGATCGGGCAGGAAGTTGTGGAGGTAGTATTGCCCTCGACCTTCGTGCCATGTCCATGCTGGGCCGCCGAAGATGCTGACCCAATTGTTGGGTGGGATTCTTCTTTTATTGTCATCTTGTGGCTTGGCCGTAGGATTTTCATGCTCATCGTGAGGTCCTGCGGTCAAGCCGGAGGATGACGCGTGAGGGGAGGGATCGGCCCAGACGTAGTATTCAGGGTGGGTGGCGAACCATTCATGCTGGTCGGAGGTGTGGGAGAGGACGAGGTCGATGATGATTTTTAGGTTGAGTTCGTGCGCGCGAGCGAGGAGGCGGTCGAAATCGTCCATTGTGCCGAATTGCGGGTCGATGGCGCGGTAATCGGAGACGTCGTAGCCGAAATCTTTCATCGGTGATTTGAAAAACGGGCAAATCCATATGCCGTCTACGCCTAAGGAGGCGATGTAGTCCAGTTTTTCTGTGGTGCCGTTTAGGGTGCCCTTGTGGAAGGAGCGGGGGTAGATTTGGTAGAATATTGCGCCTTTGAAAGATTGAATGCTCATACATTCGACTTTAGAATGTTTTTACCACTAAGGCACCAAGAACACTAAGTTCCACAAAGTTTTTTTATTATATTTTCTTTGTGAAGCTCTGTGTTCTTTGTGATTTTGTGTTTTTTTATTCCGCGGCCTCTTCAGTTTTAGCTGCGTCCGCGGCAATTGTGGCTTTTACGATTTTGTCGGGGTTCGCTGGTGGTTCGCCTTGGGCGATTTTGTCTACGAATTCCATGCCTGTCGTGACTTGACCGAATACGGTGTATTGTCCGGTGAGGAAGCTACAGCCTGTATCCGTGAAGCAGATGAAGAATTGGGAGTTCGCCGTATCGGGGGCGGCAGTGCGCGCCATGCCCAATGTTCCGCGTTTATACGGGTAATCGGTGAACTCTGCCGCGAGGTCTGGTTTATCAGAGCCGCCGCGTCCTGTGCCCGTTG
>JBOEFZ010000010.1:0-19974 GCA_050633165.1 Alphaproteobacteria bacterium
AAATCATCAAGCATCACAGACAGCAGCGGCAAAGTCGCCGCCATCGCGGATCAATCCAATAGTGGCTTCGGCTTCGCCGAAAGCGGATCGGACAAACACCCTGTCTACAACGCCGTCCAAAACCAAATGGAATTTGACGGCAGCAACGACAGCCTCGAAGGATTCATCTATGACGACACCAGCATAGATACCGCCATCACACTCCCCGATGCATCCGGCGCAACCACCGGCAAAGGCTTCACCGGTACAGGGCTGGCCCGCGATGCGGATGGCACATTTTGGGCTGGCAATGACGGGCGCGGCGATCCGGGCGACACGACGCATGAGCCAAGCATCGTCAACCTCTCCGCCGATGGCACCACAATCCTGAGCGAGATCGACGTCCTCACCATCGATGCAGCCGCCACAAGCGTACAGGATGTAACAATCGACACCGCTGACGATCGCTTATGGTTCTGCCTCCCCGATCAAGACAAAATATACCAAATCGACAAAGACGGCACATTGCGCAAAACCATCACCTATACCAATGTCCACGGCCTCGCCTACTACCCCGCCCAAGACCACCTCTTCATCCTGCGCGACAGCGGCCTTCTCCGCCGTATCAACCAATCCGGCACAAGTCAGGAAACATGGAACCTCTCCGGCGGCAATTGGGATAAGCTGCATTATGATGAGGCACGCCACGGCCTTTGGATCACCCAAGGCGCAAACGGATCGGATGGGAATTTGTATTTTTTCGACCTGACATCCGGCAATATCTCCGCCCCGCTCCCCATGGTCGGCGCGGACGCGATCGAAGGTGTAATTGTCGAGGGCAACACCGCTCACATCATCAACGACGCCTATTTCCACAGCGGCTCTCCGGCATTAAACCGCCTCTTAACCTATACAATCGACGCGAGCAAAATCGTCGCCACCGCTCTCCCACGCGCGCAAATCGATTTCTCAATGGCCTTCAGCATGGATAGCAATTCCAGCACCGACGCAATCTTCACCAGCGGCAATCCGCTTAGTAGCGAAGGATTCGGCTTCTACATCCCGAATAACACAACCATCCGCTGCTTCATCCATGACGGATCAAGCTCATACTCCGAAGATATCACCGTCGATAACCTATCCACCCCCTGCATCATCAATGCGACAGTGGATTTAGCCAGCGGCACATATAATGTTTACCAAAACGGTATCCTAAAAGGCACACAAACCTTCAACGCCGCCATGGGGGATGAAATCCAATGGACCCGCATGCAAATCGCCGACAGCGAGGACGGACGCAACGCGGATATCAATGTGCGCGCGCTCTGCCTCACCGACACAATTCACTCATCAGAAAACCGAACGGCACTCACCAATCACATCGCCGCCCGCGCAGGGATAAGCATCTAGCGTCATCCCCGCGGTTCGCGAAGCGAACTTAAACAGCGGGGATCCAGTAAAGTGAGCTTCTTCGAAGCTCGCATATGGATTCCGGATGTTTAAGCTTCGCTCACGCTCAGCCTCCGGAATGACAAAGCTCTTGATTCCAACGCGATATAGATTAAGGATGGTTTCCTTACGTAGCAAAGGATAAAGCCATCCCTAAATCCCCCTCCAATAACAATCAGAGATCCCCGCGCGGCGACGTGTGGGGCGATTGGGCTGTCGCCGCGCAGGAGGGGAACGCGAAAGCTTATAATAGCCTGCTAAAGGAAATCGCGCCCTTCATCCGCAATTTCCTCGTAACGCGCGTTGCCAATGATGATTGGGCGGATGATATTACCCAAGAAGTCCTAATCTCCGTCCATAAATCCCTAAAAACCTACAGCGGCGATCGTCCTTTCCGCCCATGGCTCATGGCGATCGTTAATTTCCGCAAAACCGATTATTTGCGCAAACATTATTCCTCCCGTGGCGATAAACAAGCAACCATGGAGGATGCCGAGTTTACAAAGTCCCATGTAACCAACCCCACCCATGCGGGCGAATATAAAGATATAGAATCCGCGCTAGAAACGCTTCCGAGCAAGCAACGCGACATTTTCACGCGCATGAAAATCGAAGGCTACACCGCCAAGGAGGTAGCAGGTGAAATGGATATGAGCGTAAGCGCGGTCAAAGTCTCCGTCCATCGCACCGCGCAAAAGCTAAAAGTGATATTGGAAGAAGAGGTAAGATGAGTAAAAAGAACAATATCGACGATCTAATCGGTAATCTAACGGATGAGCTAGAGCCTATAAAACCCATGGGCTGCCCCATGCGGCGCATCGCAATATGGTTTGTCACCAGTGCCATTTTCGTCGCCCTTTGTGCATATTCCATGGGCTTACGCCATGATATCAGCACGCTCTACACAAACCCTCACTGTTTCTTCGAATTAACCTTAATGGCAATAACCGGCATCTTCGCCGCTTTATCCTCCTCATACCTCACCGTCCCCGATATGCGCGGTCAAAAATGGCTCACCCCCACCACATTCACAACATTGGGCGTCTTCACCCTATGGAACACAATCCGCTTTATCCTCGAAGGCGACAGCCTAAGAGGCATGGATTTTGATCATTGCATGGGGGAGGGGGGCTTCATGGCAATCGTCCCCGTTGCCTTCCTGATCTTCATGATGCGCCACGGCACAACCTGCCGCCCCATCCTGACCGCAGTCATGAACACAATCGCCATCGCCGCCCTCGGATATGTCGCTTTGCGCTTCACATGCCCCATGAACACCGTCGCCCATGCAACGATATCGCACTTGCTTCCCTATATTGCACTTGGCGGCGTTTTTGCTATGATAGCGCGTAAACTTTACAAATGGTGAGAACGCAAAATATGACCCCAGTCAAAATCTACCAACCCGCAAGAAACGCAATGCAATCCGGCCGCGGTAAATCCGCACAATGGATCTTGGAATACATCCCCACATCAGGGCGTGTGCCAGAGGCTCTCATGGGCTGGGTCTCCTCCGCCGATACCCTCAATCAGGTCAAAATCAAATTCGACAGCCAAAAAGACGCGGTCAAATTCGCCAAAGAAAATAACTTCGAATACACAATATCCACCGCCAACCAACGCCGCGTAAAGCCACGTAACTACGGCGATAACTTCAAATACATTCCGGTGGAAGAGGGCGCCTAGGCGTTTTTTTTTTTTTAGAGTTTGCAGACCTGAAGTCTTGAAAAAATGGTGATCCCGCCAGGACTCGAACCTGGAACCCCCTGCTTAGAAGGCAGGTGCTCTATCCAGTTGAGCTACGGGACCTTAAACAATCGACATTGTTAGTATAACAATTATCACAAAAATCAAAAAGAAATTTCCACACGCATAAAAAAAGGTCCGGAGATCTTTAAAAGATACTCCGGACAAACGGTGGTAATAGAGGGTGTGTATGAGAATAATTTATGCCATTTTCGAAACGATTGCAAGGAAAAAAGATAAAAAACATATAAAACTTTATCAAAAACGCAACTATCGTACAAAAGTAAGTATAAAAAACAGAAGATGAGAATAAGCGTATGTGTTTATGAGGGTTTGATGCGGTGTTAAAGTAAAAAAATAAATAAAAACCTAAATTGGGGAAGTTTTTTATTTTCCTGTATTGCAATAAAGCTAGCGCGCAACGCCTCAAGCTGGACTCAATCCCCATTCGCCGCGCGAATACACACTAAAAAGCTAGTTCATAAAAAATTTTGATGGAATGAAGAAAATGGCTCCTCGGGCCGGATTCGAACCAGCGACCAAGTGATTAACAGACGTATTTATTGAAAAAACCACAACAATCAACAGCAATATAACATAAACATATCAATGTTTTATGATTTTTTGTGTGTTGTGGGTTATTATCGCTTATGGTGTTTTTTAGGGATTAAATGTCCCGTGAGTGTCCCGCAGGGATGTTTGCGTTCCAAGGATAACTTTTAATGAAAGCGATTTGTCGAGCATATGGATTTAGATAACAATCTGATCAAAGAAATTTTGTCTGTCACGAAAGAGAAGGCTTCGGGTGATACATGGGTTGAGTTGCAATTATCCGGTTACGAAGATGCAGACGTGACAGAACATGTCAGGCTGCTTGATGAACAAGGGTACATCGAGGCGATAGACCTTTCTAAAATAGGGAACGTGGAATGGAAGCCCAAAAGACTTACAGTCCATGGGCATCAATATTTGGAAAATCTGAACCAATCCATATTTTCCAGATTTAAACAAAGATTTGCTTCGCATACAGAAAACATAGCAGTATCTGCCATTACATCCGCCATTACGGCAATAATAACAATCATGATTACGAGGTTTTTACAGTAGTGAAATACGTTCTGCCCAAAAATATAAAACAAAAAACCAAGAATTTTTGCACCACAACCAAGTCAAAAGTTAAAGAAGGTTTTGCAAAGGGCTTTGCTCATATTTGGCGCTATCTGTTATGGAGAAAATATTACGTTCAAACGTGGCTTTCCAAATACAAATGGAAAATTGTATGGACTGTTTTTCTGGCTTTCGTTGGTCTTAATATTGCGTTTTTGTCAGAAATTGATCCTCTGTTCTCGGCACGCTTCCCCGATCAGAACAGCATAGAAAATCTGGAAACCGTTCTTACAACATTGGGTGGGGCGCTGATAGGTGCGGCTTTCATTGCCTTCACCCTGATAATGTTCTCCATGCAAGTGAACATCGAAAGGATGCCTCATGGCCTGTTTTTCAGGTTTGGAAAGGATTCTTTGATCTTAATCATGTTTGTCGCCACGCTTGTTTCAGGTATAGCAGTGTGTTTTTCCTCAACGCTTGTTCATGATCCGGCGCACTTGGCAGGATCAATATCTCTGGCCTTTTGGGGAACAATTGCGATCATCACACTTGTCATACAGGCATATGAACGCACGCTGTTTTTAATCAACCCCGCCAAACAGCTTAATACGCTTCTTGAATCCGTCGAGAGAGATTTGAAGGCATGGGAGCGCCGGGCTGAAAAAGCAAAACCGCTTCTTAAAGGTGATGATGAAGACAAAGAGGAAGAAAGCGCCTTTATGTCAACGCACGACATAAAAAAGAGCGTTTATATGCAGCTTAATCCGCACGGAAAACAGGCCGCTAAAAATGCGATAGACCATGCCTTTTCCTTTGCACGCCGTTATGCAGAAAGGGGGGATTATGTTGTATCCGCCCATGCCATGCAGGTAATTGGCATGATCAATAAACTTTACGTCCAGCACAAGGGCAAAACTTTTTATAGCGATCATCCGTGGTTTGAAAACCCGTTTTCTTCCGATGATCTTGTAACGCACTCTCTGGAAAGCCTTAGACGGTCAATTATCGTGGCTTTGGGGCGCAAAGACGAGCAGCAAGTGATCCAGATATTGCAAACTTTTTCACTGCTTATGAACATTTATCTGCAAATAGATTACTCAAACGGATATGCAGCGAAAACCCATGCGAATTTGGCAGCAGGCTATTTGTCGGAGGCGGTTATATCGGTTTTGCCACACGATATGACGGATGTTGTCATGGAAGGATTACGCCTTATGGGACAGTGTGCTTCGCTGTCTTGCCAAGTTGGTAAAACTACGGATGCAGTATCAATCATAGATAAGGTTGGCGTTATTACTGCGGCTGGAATAGCCAATAAAAAATTCTACCCCATAATCATGACGGGGATGCAGCAACTAACCAGATTAACCATGGTTCTTTTGCAATCACGATCACATGATCTTTCGTTTGCGTTTAAAAGCATCAAAAATAATATTATGTTTATTTCCGAAACCTTCCTGAAAATTCCATCAAGTCCGATCCAGCAGACCCACGGAACATACCTTGGCCCCTATTATTCTTTTCAGGAATCAAACCTTCGCCCAATGATGGGAAAATTGGCAAACCAAATTTTAAATGCTGATCAAGATAATGAGGATGCCAAGCATATCATACGAAATTTTGTCACATGGTCAGACCAAATTTATATTTCAGAACGCAAGCTGTTTGAGCAGGCTGTAAAAACAGAAACTGATCTTTTGTTTCATATCATTGACTGGACAAAAAGCATTGGAGAAATTCTGGTTGCGCTGTCCAATGCTCCGGCCTGCGATAAAGATTCAAAAAAGAAACTGCAACGTAACGCGTCATGGCTCATATCTAATCTGTCCTTTGTTCCAGATGACAAAGAGAGTGTTTCAGCCGTTGCGACCTACCAGTTGCATGAAACACTCTTTGAAGCCGCTATGACAGGTCATCAACGGGAATGTAAAGAATATATGGAAGCAGCGCAAGATTGCCTGTTATCGTGGGCCTTCCGGGGTGGAAAGTATCAGCTTGGTTGGGGGATTTTAGAACATTCTCTATATGGCCTCACTGTTCTTGCCTTGTTACCCGATCAAACAGGTACAGTTGAAAAATTAAAGTATGACATACAGCGTATGCTGTTAAAGGAAAGCGTATCCCAAGAAATGCTTGATCGAACAGCTAGAAGTGTCCGAGAACAGGCTGCTACGCTTTATAGCCTTCGTGAATACCCCCATTCATTTATCGAAGTTGTTATGAAGCAAACAGATGCAACAGAATTACAGGGTCTTTTGGAAGAGATTGCCAACCTGCTTTCGCCCGGAACTGCGAGCGAGGAAATCAACGTAAGTTATTTTTAAAATCAGGCATCACCATCTTTTTAAATAGCGCATTCGCTTTATCAATATGGCGTTCCTCTTGCTCGTCTTTTGGCGGACGTTCTCTTTCTTCGTTGATGGCACGTCATTCGTGCCATTTTTGAACATTACTTTTCGGAAGAGTATTTGTGGCATCTGATTCTTTTATAATTGCAGAAAAGTATTCAGGAGAAGTAGTTTTGATAGAAGGTCTGTAATCCTGCCAAAAAGAATAGCCGAGTAGCAAAATCAGAAGGATAGCGCCCGTTCTTATAATGGTTTTCCTGATCGCTTTCGGCTTCCTCTGATTATGATCACACAGCTTGTTCCACATCACGGGAAAATTTGCACACATGTAAAAAACATTGAGCGCAATGGCCATAGCGATGAGCATTGCTGTTAAATCCTCGCCATGAATCGCATCGCCTAAGGGAACAGCCGCCAAGATTTGAGCGCAACTTCCTGATATCAAACCCCACGTTGGCCATATATCGCTCTGAACGAGCCATTTTATTGAATAAAAGGTAATAACTGGAAGTGAAAGCCCCGAAAATATGATGAACGTATCAAGACTCAACAAGGAACTTTCATGCTGATTGGTTATGAACAGCGCCCAAAACAACCAAATGGCTTGTAAAATTAAAGCCACTCTTTTGAAACTCTGGTTGTAGCCTTCTAAACTTTCAAATCTTTTGAGAGATGCCGTATTTTCTTTTCCAGATTCCTGAAAAAATATCACGGCAGCCCTAGCGATACCGCCGACAAGCATGAAAACAAGAATTGCTGTAAGAATTTCCATCCCGAAAAACTCCCTTTTGATACGGAAACGGCCAGTAGATTTCTCTACCAGCCGGGGAGTTGATTTCCGTCACATGAACGGCGCAGCGTATTTACGCAAGCGCTATTGTATTCCGCCGCCTCCCCGACACAAGTCGAGAAGGCATCGCGTTTAACGGCCCGATGCTATTGGCCGCATGTGAGGGGAAATCACGCCCCAATCTGTCCAGATGGACAAATCAAACCATTAATAGCCTGAAAAGGCATGATTATTCAACTGTTCGTTCGTCATCATCACCCGTTTGTATCGAAAGATCGTACGTGCTGATTACGTTGATCTGTGTCCGGGGCGGCGGGGTTGATGGCGTCTTTAACATGCCGTAATGCTGCATGAGCAGTTCCAGCGCCCTCATTTTATTCTGAAAACTCAAGTGAAGGATTGCATCTGATTCCTTTGATTTCTTCAAATCTACGCCAACTCGCAATATTGCTCCCGCATTTTCGCCAACAACAATATCTGCTTCCGGTTTCAATTTGAGTTCACCGTCAACAATATCAAAGAAATCAGCCGGATTAGCAAAAGCGATAATCTTTAATTCCCGAATAACCCTGTCAGCATCGGTTTCCAACTCCTGTTCGTTGGGTTTCCTCTCTCCTGTGACACGCAACATACGGCTTTGTTTAAGGTCTTCGATGTGTCTTTGAATGTGAGGTTTTGTTAAGTTTTCAGAGCCAATTTCCTTTGCACTGTTTTCACTGTATCCGGCCCTTATTGCCGCCTGTGTCGCATTCAAATCAATGAGATATTCCCGGCAAAATTGTTCTTGTCGTGCTGTTAGTCCTGACATGTCCCATTTTCTTTTGTTTGAAGATGCTCAACTTTATCGAAGGTGCTCACGTTTTTGGGATGAGCACCTTGCACATCTTCCAAATCAGGGAGTCGCCATATCCATGAGCCTTTTTGGCCGTCTTTCTTAGGTTTTATGCCAAGTGCGCTTTTTGCGCGGTTCAATGTGGCTTCTGATATACCAGCCTGCCTAGCCTGTGTTTTCACTTCATTCGCAGTGCGGCCAATAATACACACTTCCCGTAAAAACTCTTTTGCTTCTTCCAATGCGCTCTGTTCTTGTCGTTCATTGTCACTGGACAAAATTTCATCGGCTTGCTCTGTTATCAGGTCATCCTCAAACACGACATGACTTGTGTGAATACCACCGGATAGGGCAACACTCTCAATCGTAAAAGCAAAGCCTGTGCGATCATCTCCGATGTTGTTTTTGATTGGAAGGAACAAACGCCTTTCAGGATTGTCCTGATCTTTGGCAACAACATATGCGGCGCGCGCGGCAGCAACAAAAGCCAGCGATCCTGTAATACGCTGCAATGCCTGCTTCGATTGACTCTTGTTCAGGTGTGTTACCCCCAAAACAGAAACATTATGTTTTGCCGCCATATCAGAGAGAGGGGATAAAAGCGCCCGAATATCTGAATTTTTGTGGCTGTCCGTACCACCGAGATATGCGCTTATGGGATCAATAACAACAAGCGCTGTATCACCAATGTTTGTTAAAAAAGTATCCAAATTCTGTATGTCCTGCTTCAAGTCAAATCCGCGCTCATATTGTTTGCCATCAACATCGACACATTTAACGGCATCGAGAATGAAGATTTTGGACAGGTTTGCACCAACAGCTTCCAGTCGTGGCCTTATTGTGTCGGCGGCATCATCTTCCGCAGAGAGAAAAACAACACTTCCATGTGGACATTGTGCGTTCTCGACAGGCCACTCTGTCCCGTTTGTAACTCTTGCAGCCATATAAGCTGTAAGCTGCGATTTTCCTAAACCGGGATCACCCGCAAGAATTGTCAACTTGCCTCTGGCAATTCGTTTATCCCACAGCCATTGTATTGGTTCTGCTTTAACATCTGATAATCGGCGATAAGATACGCCATTAAGCTGCGGGGAGGCATTTTCGATGATTTCTTTTACTTTATTCATAGACGATCCTGCACATAAAGATCGTTAAAATCACCCGAACAGGGAGGAACGGCCAGAACAGCGCCAACGGACATGGCAGCTTGTCGTGCCTTTGTTAGGCCGGGATTGCCTTTTGTGTTGTTGTCATTGTCAGCGCACACAATCAGCTTGATATGTGGGTGTTTTAGCCGCAGGGCCTGTGCCACAGACAAGAGGTTCCCTGCATCAAACGCGACAGCAGCAGCGTATCCGGTTGTTTCGTAGATCGTTGCGGCCGTGGCGTAGCCTTCTGCAATGCAAAGCGTTTTGGACGGCGTTCCTATCAGGAAATGGCAGGATTTTTTTCTTCCACCTGATAAAAACCGTTTATTTCCTTCACTGTCAATAAATTGCAGGCTGTGCAAACATCCGGCAGTGTCATGCATCGGGATAACTAAAAGTCCTTTGTGCAGGCGCAAGCCGTGACAGCTTACATGCTTTTTTAGCAAATACCCGTGATTGTCCGGTGCAGACGGTGTAGTCTTCCAGATTGCCTGCGCTTTATTTCTCGCAGCTTTGTGCCGTAAGCGTTCAGCTTCTGCGCGGGTTTGACGGGCTTTGGCAATACGTTTTTGATGTTGTTGTTTTTGCGCCGGGCTTAATTCACGGGTGTTTCGTTCGCACCATATGTGTTTTTCACCTGTTTTCCAGCTACCAAATATACCACTGGCAACATCGCCACTAAACAGGACATACCAACCGTTTTTACTGCACTGTCTATCGCCCTGCACGTGAAAACGGTGTAACGCTCCATCCGGTATCAGGACATCTTTACAGGCAAGACCAGCCCCTGCCATAGCAGATTCAAAAGATACAGGCATGGGTTATTCTCCATTTGCAGGAGTAACGCCATTGCTTTCATCTACCCATTCAAAAAATGATGGGACGTGGATCAGGACTTTACGCCCGACACGCCGGATGCATTTTTTGAATCCGTTGGTGTTGGCGTAAAAAACCAGATGACGCAAGCCGCCCTCATTGAAGGCAGGATACTGCTCTGAAAACTGTTTGATGGTTAGAAGGGGGTTGTCTTGTATGTTTGATAAGATGTTTGTCATGGTTTCACCTCAATTATTGAAAATTGTACAGCACGATTGCTGTATGAGGTGATTTATCAGGCTGTTTTCACGGATAACGTCATTTCGTGAATAAATGATACTAGCCGTGATTTTTTTTAATTTTAGAGACAACGTTGTTAAATGTTGTTCTCTGCATAGGCTTTGAGATACCGCGATATGATTGCCATTCAATAATGTTGCCTTCAACACTCTTTATGCAGCTATCATCATCGTGTTCAAAATTTGCTTTCAAATGTTTCCAAACATCGTTCGCAGGGATGTTTTTTTCAGGAAAGCCAAGGGATAAAATTGTACGCCTAATTTCTTCATGGAGTTCATTGACACGTTTTTGTTTGGGCTTTCGTAGAACATGGGAAAGTTTTCTTTGAGGTTGCTCGATGGGAGAAGTAATGTTTTCATCGCCGGATGCGAAAAAGGTTTCTACCTTTGCTTTTTTAATAAGGATGTCATTCCAGCGCAGTCCATTTTTTCCGGTAGGATTGGCGAAGGCTGGCTTCCGCATTATGGTTTTAAATTCAAGGCCCATCCACGTGGGCGCAGGGATTTTTTCTCGGTTTTTGATGTCTTCACCGTAATAGCCGTAAGCAACAATATGACCGGATCGCAAGAGCGTTAAAAGTTGTCTTGTTTCTGCATATTTCTTTCGTTTTCCATCATCATATGGAGTAACAAAATCAGAAAAATAAGTTGCCGAGGAAAAATCACTGACTGTTTGAAGAGTTTCAACGATGTCAGGACTGCGCCAAACAACCCAAGCCAAAGCCTGATCGAGATTCCAGTATTCTTCATCCATTGGCATCACCGAATATTTTCTCATTCATACTGGCAACAACACTGCTTGTGTGGGCTTCGGACAGGTGAGCATAGCGTTTGACCATTTGCAGTGTCTTGTGCCCCAAAACATCTGCAATTTCGGCCAATGACGCGCCATTCATGGCTAGATATGAGGCAGCACTGTGTCGTAAGTCATGGAAGTTAAAATTCTCTATTTCTGCATTGCGCACAGCCGTATTCCATGGAGAACGGATGTCTATGGGCTGTTCGGGATAGCGTGTGTTTGGAAACAGCAGGGGCGTGTCCAATCGTCTGATTTTAGCCCAATCCTGCAAGAGGGCTTTGGCGTGTCCTGTCAGGGGCAGCACCCGGCGCTCACTGTTTTTGGTTTCGTGTAAAACGATCTGTCCTCTGGCAAAGTCGATCTGATCCCATGCAAGAGAGGTGATTTCACCCAAACGTGCACCCGTTGATAAGGCCAAAACAACAATGGGATAGAGGTGTCTGCTTTTGCTGGCCTTACATTCTGCTAATAGCCTGTCTCTTTCATCATCGTTTAAAAAACGAACCCGGCCACGCGGCTCTTTAAGTTTTGACAGCTTGGCACACGGATTTTCGTTGATCCATTCCCATTCTTTGTATGCAACGCTCATAAGGTGGGAGAGGGCCGCTACATAACGGTTTACAGTGGCAGGGCCACGTTTTTTGCCATTCGGCAAGGGATCATGCAGTAGCTTTGCACGCTGCTCTGATATGACGGATGTCGTTGTGTCTGCCAGCGTATAAGCGCCGATCTGATCTTTCCACCAATCAAGTTGCTGCGCCTGTTTGGGGCCGCTTTTAGGTTTGCGAGGCAGGATTTCCTTTTTGTATCGGTCAATCGCTTCTGCCAATATTTTGCGTTTGGCTGTGCTTGTTTTAAAATGCCGTCCCTCACGAATTGCAGATTCCGTGGCCGCAGCCCATTTCTTTGCATCCGATTTACGGTCAAAGGTTGCGCTTTGTGCAGGATGGCCTTTTAAACGAACTTTCACCCGGTATGTCGTTTTGCCATCCTCTGTTTTTCTTTGTTCGATTGTAGCCATGAGATGAGGCTACAAAAACCCACAATAAATAGCAATAGGTGATAGATAATCACCATAATATTTCATTATTTTAAAATAAAAACAGCATGTTATACGCTTAACTTTTTAAAAAGGGACACTTTTGGGGCATTTTTCCGTGACAAAAGTGACAAAAACGCCGAATCTTGATCAGATCGAGGAAGTTTGGTTTCGTGTGGTTTGTTGTGATTTTTTGCAGGTGAGTGTCCCGCTAATGTCCCATTTTGAAATGTGCGAGCTTGAAAGTGGCTCCTCGGGCCGGATTCGAACCAGCGACCAAGTGATTAACAGTCACCTGCTCTACCACTGAGCTACCGAGGAACATTGAAGTGGTACGTTGGGGAAGTATATGCCTGTTTTCGCATGGCTTTGTCAATAGCCTCGCTTTGTGTTTTACAAAGAATCTGATACCCCTAATAAAATGTCAGTACAAACGCACCCCAAGCCCGCACAAACGCAGCCACACAGCCCCAAAGAAATCCTCTCCGAAATCTTCGGCTATGATGAATTTCGCGGTGATCAGGCGCAAATTATTGATGATGTCATCGCGGGCAAAAGCTGCGGCGTTCTCATGCCAACAGGCAGCGGAAAGTCCCTATGCTATCAAATTCCCGCAATATGCCGGCGCGGCACAGGAATCATCATCTCCCCCCTTATCGCCCTGATGCAGGATCAAGTCATCGCGCTGAGGGAGCTAGGCGTCAACGCCGCCGCCATCCATTCCGGCCTTGATTACGCCGAGCTTAATGCACTGATGGATGAGCTGAGGGCGGGGGGGCTAGACCTCGTTTATATCGCGCCCGAACGCCTCGTGAATGATGCTTTTTTGGATATCCTTGATAACATCGAAATCGCGCTCTTCGCGGTGGATGAGGCGCATTGTATCTCCCAATGGGGGCATGATTTCCGCCCTGAATATCGCCAAGTCTCGCTCCTCCGCACGCGCTACCCTAATGTTCCATGCATCGCGCTGACCGCCACCGCCGACACGCCCACGCGCAATGATATTGTCGAGCGCCTCTCCCTCCCGCATCTTTACATTGCCGGATTCGATCGCCCCAACATTACCTATCACGTCGCCATCAAAAACAACCCGAAAAGTCAGCTCCAACGCTTCTTAAAAGCTCGCGATAAAAGCGAAAGCGGCATAATCTACTGCCTCTCCCGCCGCAAGGTCGAAGACACCGCCGCATGGCTGCGCGAGCAAGGCTATAACGCGCTGCCCTACCACGCCCGTCTCGCCCCCGAAATTCGCGCGGAAAACCAAGCGCGGTTCTTAAAGGAAGAAGGCATCATCATGTGCGCAACAATCGCGTTCGGCATGGGCATCAACAAACCCGATGTGCGATTCGTCGCCCATATGGATCTGCCCAAAAATATCGAAGCCTATTACCAAGAAACGGGCAGGGCAGGGCGCGACGGCCTCCCCGCAACCGCATGGATGGTCTACGGCCTCCAGGACCTCGCCCTGCAACGGCAAATGATCGAAAGCTCCGATGCGCCCGAGGAGCAAAAGAAGATTGAGCGCCAAAAACTCACCGCTTTCTTGGGCTATTGCGAAACCGCCACCTGCCGCCGCCAAGTCCTGCTCAATTATTTCGACGATAGCGGCGAGCCATGCGGCAATTGCGACACCTGCATCACCCCGCCAAAAACCATCGATGGTTCCATCGCGGTGCAAAAGCTCCTCTCCTGCGTCTACCGCACCAACCAAATCTTCGGCAGCGGCTATATCATCGACGTGCTATTAGGGCGCAATAACGATCGCATCACAAAATTCCGCCACGATCAAATCTCTACCTTTGGAATTGGCACCGAACATTCATCCAAAGAATGGCAAAGCATCATCCGCCAAACGGTGGCTTGCGGCTATCTTTACGTTGATATGGACAATCATGGCGGCCTGAAATTCACCCAAGAAGGCGCAGCATTCCTAAAAGAAAAACCAGCCCTAAAACTCCGCCTCGATCCCAAAACCATCGGCACCGCAAGCAGCAAATCCCCCACCGCAAGCCGCCCTGCAATCACCTTGGAAAATGAAACGGATCAAGAGCTGTTTAACGCGCTAAAAGCCCTGCGCCTGTCCATCGCCAAGGAACAAAATGTCCCGCCCTATGTCGTCTTCCACGACAAAACCCTGCTGGAAATGATCGTCCGCAATCCCCTAACTCTAATGGATATGTCTGAAATCCCTGGCGTAGGGCACTCCAAACTCGAAAAATACGGGCAAGCATTTTTGGATGCTTTGGTAAGGTAACTATATCTATTGACGCGGCAGGGTAAAATCCTCTACACCTTTACCCGCAATCATTTCATATGGGGCGCGGTGGCAGAGTGGCTATGCAGCGGATTGCAAATCCGTGTACACCGGTTCGACTCCGGTCCGTGCCTCCATCGAAATCACAGGCTGCATTTTAAACTGGTCAATAAAAACCATCCGCGTTAAAGTTTAATCATGATGAATTATGCCCAAGCTCGTACAAATATGGTCGACGGACAAATCCACCCCTCCGGTGTGATTGATCCGGCGTTGCTTTCCGCCTTTGAAACCGTTCCGCGTGAGCTGTTCGTGCCGGAAATTAATCGCGGTGTTGCCTATTATGATGAGGAAGTTTCCTTGGGCAATGATCGTGTTTTGATCGAGCCGTTAATCCTCTCCAAAATGCTTCAGGAGCTAGAGCTGAAACAAAGCGATGTCGTCCTCGATATCGGCGGCGGCAGCGGGTATAGCGCGGCAATTTTGTCCTCGCTCGTCACAACCGTCGTTGCGTTGGAGGAAAACGAAACTCTTCTCAAGCAAGCGCAAAAAATCTGGAATAAAATCGAGGCCTGTAACATTGTCGGCGTCGAAGGAAAGTTAAAGAAGGGCTATTCGGAGCAAGCACCCTTTGATGTCATTATCCTCAACGGCGCGGTATCTGAAATCCCACAAAATATCTGCGAACAATTGGCGATCGGCGGAAAGCTCATTACCGTTCTTACAAAACCTGACCAAACAATGGGGCAGGTGGTTTTGGTGAAGGCCATTGGCGAAAGTCGCTTTTCATCTTATACTCTATTCGATGCCAGCGCATCATACCTACCTGGTTTTACACCAAAGACTGTGTTTTCATTCTAATATAATTTCCATGTGGATAGGATGCTAGGTTCACGATTCTGCGCTTTGACATGCGATTGCGGATGGTAAACACTAAGATAGAATAAAATTTATAAGGATTCGAGCACGCCTTATGGCCGAAGAAACAGATAATCAGGCAGAAGAAGAGCCCTCCATAGAGGAAATTTTGGCATCAATCCGCCAAATCATCTCTGATGATGACGAAGAGGGTGGTGAGGAAGAAGCCTCTGAGCCGACGGAAGAGCCAGCCGTGGAAGCGCCTGCTGAAGACATCGTTGAGTTGACGGAGGAGGTCGCTGCTGAAGACGCGCCTGAACCTGAGCCAAAACTCGAAGAAACTCCGGAGCCTGAGCCGGAAGAAGAAGCCGATGACGTCGATATCTCAATGGAAGAGCCAGAACCGGAAGAAGAGCCGGAGCCTGATCCAATTGCCGAAGATGACATTTCCTTCGATGAGCCAGAGCCAGAACCCGAAATAATGCCTGAGCCAGAAACAGAATCCGATCCCGAAGAAATGCTCCTGACCGATCGCGCCGAAGAGGCCGCGATGGCAGGCTTCGGTGAATTGGTGCGAAAAACAAAAATCGAGCATAGCGGTATAACGCTCGAAGAAATCGTCCGCGCGGAACTTCGTCCGATGCTTAAAGACTGGCTCGATGATAATCTCCCCCCCATCATCGAACGCCTTGTCCAAGAAGAGCTTGAGCGCGTTGCAAAACGTGCGTTGGAAGAACTTTAATTCATTCGTCATTGCGAAGCACGAAGTGCTGAAGCAATCCATCACCCGCTTTTGTCGATGGTGCAGCTTCTGGATTGCCGCGTCGCCTAACGCTCCTCGCAATGACGTAAATTAAAAAACTCTGTGAATTCTCCTTTCCTCCGTGCCCTTCTGTGGTTCAAAAAAGCTATACAGCGCAATTGACACCGCGCTCGCATCCTTTAAAAACAATCCATGACCTTAGACAAAAATTTCACCCCCTCCGATATCGAATCCGGCCTTTACCAGACATGGGAGGATAGCGGCGCATTCAAACCCTCAGGGAGCGGCGAACCCTACACCATCATGATGCCCCCGCCCAACGTCACGGGCAGCCTTCATATCGGTCACGCCCTCAACCACACGCTTCAGGATATCCTTGTGCGTTATCATCGGATGAAGGGGCGCAAAACCCTTTGGCAGCCAGGGACGGATCACGCATCCATCGCCGTTCACATGGTGCTGGAGAAACAATTAAACGAAGAAGGCACCAGCCGCGATAAGCTTGGCCGCGAAGCCTTTATGGAACGTGCATGGGAATGGAAAGAGGAATGCGGCAATACCATTACCTCCCAGCTCCGCCGCCTCGGCACAACACCCGATTGGAGCCGCGAAGCCTTTACCATGGATGAGGGGCTGTCCAAGGCTGTCCTTACCGCCTTTGTTAAGCTTTATAATGACGGTTTGATCTATCGCGCTGAACGCCTTGTGAATTGGGACCCTGAGCGTCAAACGGTGATTTCCGACCTTGAGGTCATCCAAAAAGAGCAAAAGGGCAAGATGTGGCATATTCGCTATCCGGTTGAGGGGAGCGAGGAAACCTACATCACCGTTGCCACAACGCGCCCCGAAACCATGCTCGGTGACACGGCGGTTGCTGTCCACCCTGATGATGAACGCTATAAAGATCTCGTCGGAAAATCCGTTATCCTGCCCATCACGAATCGCCTCATCCCCATCATCGCGGATGAATATTCGGATCCGGAAAAGGGTTCGGGCGCGGTGAAAATTACCCCCGCACATGATTTCAACGATTTCGAAGTCGGGCAGCGCCATAACCTCCCCATCATGGGCATTATGGATGCGCACGCGAAAATTATCGCGGATGAAGAAATCCCAAGCGCTTATCACGGCCTTGACCGCTATGACGCTCGAAAAGCGATCCTTGCGGAGCTTGAAGAACTCGACCTTCTCGTCGAAGTCGAAACCATCAAAAATACAATCCCCGTTGGCGAGCGTTCCGGCGTGGTTATCGAACCCTTCCTGACCAAGCAATGGTTCTGCGACACGCCGACATTGGCCAAAGAAGCCTCCGCCGCCGTCCGCGACGGGCGCACGAACTTTGTTCCCAAACAATACGAGAATATGTATTTCGCTTGGGTCGACCACCAACTCCCATGGTGTATCTCGCGCCAGCTCTGGTGGGGGCATCAAATTCCCGCATGGTATGACGAGGATGGCAAGCTCTACGTCGCGGAAACCGAGGAAGAGGCGCGGGAGCAAGCAGGCCAAGGGGGAAATAAGCGCGCAGCCCTTACCCGCGATAGCGACGTTCTCGACACATGGTTCTCCTCCGCGCTTTGGCCGTTTTCCACCCTTGGCTGGCCGGAAGAAACGCCGGAGCTTGCCGAGCATTTCCCCGGTGATACGCTTGTCACCGGTTTTGACATCATTACATTTTGGGTTTCCCGCATGATGATGTTCTCCCTCTACCTCACTGGCAAAGCGCCGTTTAAGGATGTGTATATCCACGCCCTTGTCCGCGATGCAAAGGGGCAAAAAATGTCCAAATCAAAGGGCAATGTCATGGATCCGCTCGATCTGATCGACAAATATGGCTGCGACGCGCTCCGCTTTACTCTATGCGCCCTCGCGACCCAAGGGCGCGACATTCGCCTTGCCGAAGACCGCCTTGAGGGGTATCGCAATTTCATTACAAAGCTATGGAATGCTTCTCGCTATGTGGAGATGAATGGTTGTAAGGCTGATCCGGATTTTGATCCTTCCGCCGTGCAATATACGCTCAATCAATGGATTATCGGTGAGGTTATCAAGACCAAATCAAACCTCGAAGACGCGCTTACCGCTCATCGTTTTAATGATGCGGCGAATATTTTGTATCAATTTACATGGGGTACATATTGCGATTGGTATCTCGAATTCTCCAAACCCTACTTGGGAGAAGAGGTCGAGCAGAGCGCCGAAACCCGCGCTACGGCGGCATGGGCGTTGGAGCAAATTTTGCTCCTCCTAAACCCCATCGCGCCCTATGTGACCGAGCGCCTATATGCGAATCTCCGTGATAAAGAAGCCGGAAGCCTTATCTCCCACGCTTGGCCGGATTATAGCGATATCGCGCAAGATCAATGCGCCTTGCAAAAAATGGATTGGTTCATCCGCGTGATCTCCGAAATTCGCTCTGTCCGCGCGGATATGAATGTTCCGGCGAGCGCGAAAATCCCGCTCCTTGTTAAGGATGCGTGCGAGCATACGAAGGACGGGTTTGCGGCGTTTGATGAAATCCTAAAACGTATGGCGCGTTTGGAGAGCATCACAATGACCCAGGACATTCCCAAAGGCGCAATCCAGGCGGTAGTGGATCAAACGACCCTCATTCTCCCCATCGCCGATATCATTGACCTTGATGCGGAAAAGGAACGCTTGACCAAGCAAATCGTCAAAATCGAAGGGGATATCGCCAAACTCGACGGCCAACTCAACAACGAAAATTTCGTCAGCCGCGCCCCCGCCGAAGTGATCGAGGAGAAACGCGAGCAACGCGAAACCGCACAATCTTTGCGCGATAAAGTAAGCGCAGCGTTGGAGCAGTTGGAAGCGGCTTAGTCTAAAGAAAAGCTAGGCAATGGTGTGGCGGTGGGGGCAAGGTCCATTTCTTGTAATGGAATAATTGAGGGCTCTGGGGGAGAGCTTGTACTTGAACATTGTTGAGTAAATGCTTCGAAACTTGCCAAGTCACCTGCGCTTAAAGAGCTAAGAAAGCCCTGCTGAACGTCTTTAGGAACGTCCTCGAACAACTGTTCATAGTTTTCAGAGGGAATAGCATTAAATGCATTCATATAATCTTCCCTAGTAGGCGATGCCCATATATCATCCGAAGGGTTCTCCCAAATTTTATGATTGTCGGCATTTTGCTTGATTATATGATAATAATTCACTTCGGGAGCTGGTTGATTAGAGAATTCAACTAAACGATCAATAGCGTTCTCTGGATCGTCAGCATATACGGCTAAAATATCTCGGAATTCTTGCGCATCCTCCTTGGGAAGGTTTTCAAGCGCTTGGTCAATATTGTGCCCGGCCGCATGCTCTTGAATATTCTGCAATGCATTCTCTACTGCAAATCGAATTCTCTGCTCTTGGGGGCCACCTATAGAAATAGTGCCGCCAAAAACATCATTGGGATCGTATAAAGCATTTTGTTCATCCAAAGACGCCAATATCTTACTGTAACTATTGCTTTCACAAGCCATGCCTTCCCCTCACCTTTATTTCGTAAAATAAACTTTAGCGTGAAAAGGTTAAAAAATAATAAAAAACCCGCCAACAGGGGCGGGTCTTCAAATTACTCGTAAACTAAAGCACTAGCTTACTTCTTGTCGTCGGCTTTCTCTTCCGCAGTATCGGCAAGGCCAAATCCACCAAAGCGCTTTTCGAACTTCGAAAGCTGACCTTTTTCGATAACTTTACCGGTTCCACCTTGCCAAGCGGGGTGTGTCAATGGGTCAA
>JBOEFZ010000011.1:0-27839 GCA_050633165.1 Alphaproteobacteria bacterium
TTGTGCCGAAATTCCGGTCGGTGAGCAGCATCGTAATCGCGCCACCAAGAACAGGCACGGAGAGAACGAGCAAGAAAGCCGTGATCAACATTCCCCATACGAAGAGCGGCATTTTGTGCAAGGTCATGCCCGGTGCGCGCATGTTGAAGATGGTCGTGATGAAGTTTGCCGCGCCTAAGATAGAGCTAGCGCCCGCCAAATGCAGGGCGAAGATAGCCATATCAACCGAAAGCCCCGGATGACCGAGCGTGTCGGAGAGGGGTGGGTAGACGGTCCAGCCTGTTCCCGCGCCCGCGCCAACGAAGGCCGAGGCAACGAGGAGGAAGAAAGCAGGGACGATGAGCCAGAAAGAAATATTGTTAAGGCGTGGGAAGGCCATATCCGGCGCGCCGATCATGAGCGGGACAAACCAGTTGCCGAAACCGCCGATGAGGCCCGGCATCACCACGAAGAAGACCATAATCAGACCATGTGCGGTGATAAAGACGTTCCACATTTGCCCGTCGGGATTGCCATCGGGGCCCGTTAGGAATTGTACGCCGGGGTCTTGGAGCTCTGCCCGCATGACCATGGAGAAAAAGCCACCGACTAATCCGGCGACAATGGAAAATATAATATAAAGTGTTCCAATGTCCTTATGGTTTGTGGACATGAACCAACGTGCGAAAAATCCCGGTTTGTGGTCACCCATGTTAAAAGTTCCTTCTTCTTTATAATGTGTGTTTTATCTGTTTTTATTCTTCTGTCGCGGCGGTTTCGAAATCGGCTGGCTTTGCGCCATTTTCAATCGCCCATGCGCGGAACTCATCCTTTGGAACCGCCTTGATCTCGATCGGCATATAGGCGTGGTCTTTGCCGCAAAGTTCGGAGCATTGACCGTAATATGTGCCGGGTTTAGAGATGTTTACCCATGTCTCGTTCCAACGTCCCGGAACGGCGTCTAGTTTTACGCCGAAGGCGGGCATTGCCCATGAGTGCAGAACATCGCTGGCGGAGATAAGGAGCTGGATATTTGTGTCAACTGGGAGCACAACTTGCGTATCGGTGGAAAGGAGGCGTTTTTGGTCGTCTTTGATCTCATCATCCGCAACCATATAGGAATCGAAGTTGATTTCACCGTGGTCGGGGTATTCGTAGTTCCAATACCATTGACGGCCCACGATTTTGAGTGTCATTTCAGGGTTTTCGGTACGGTCATTGTAGTAAAGTACTTTGAATGACGGGATTGCGATGATGATGAGGATGATGATTGGAATGACGGTCCATACCACTTCGAGGAGGACATGGTGTGTGAATTGTGCGGGTTTCGGATTTGCCTTGTGGTTATAGCGGATGATAACCCACGCCAAGAGTGCAAGAACGAAGATAGCGGTTGATGCGATAATCCAGAGCAGCATCCCGTGGAATTCTTGGATGCGCTCGGCCATTGGTGATGCGGCCTCTTGGAAGCCTAGTCCCCATGCCGTTGGCTCTGCTGCGAAAGCGAGTGTTGGGGCGAGGGTCATGATTGCAAGGAGGAGTGTTGATAATATGTTTATTTTCATAGTGTTATGCGCATCTTTTTATGAATCGTTTACGGGGTATAATGCCTTATTTTTTGCAAGGCTTACAGATAAAAATTTATTGCGGTGAATGCAAGGCTTAATTGGGCATGTTTTTTAAGGCGATGTGGGATAGGCATATAAAGGCGGCGGTTTCGGCGCGTAGGATGCGGGAGCCGAGGGATATCGGGGTTAGGTTTTGTTTTTGGGAGAGGGTTTGGATTTCTTTGTCCGAAAAACCGCCTTCGGGGCCGATGAGGAAGGCGGTGTCGCCATTCGGGGTAATACCGGAGAGTGGTGTGTGATCGCCGCGTTCGCAGGCCCAATGGATGTTGCCGTTAAAATTGTTGATGGCTTGGGCTAAGGGGTTTAGGCCGTGCCATGTGGGGAGGGACATACATTCGCATTGCTCGGCGGCTTCGATGATTTGGGCGGTGATGCGCTCGTCCTTTATGTGGTGGTTTTGGGTGAAGTCGGTTGTGACGGCGTGGATATCTGTTGCGCCTAGCTCGACGGCTTTTTCGATTAGCAGATCGAGGCGGGCTTTTTTGATGGGGGCGAAGAAGAGGTGCGTTTTGGGTGTGTTTTGCGGTTGTTCGCGGATTTGTTTGATGAGGCGGGCGTTGGCGGATTTCTTTTTGATGTCCGTGAGAGTGGCGAGCCATTCGCCGTCCTGCCCGTTAAAGATACGGATTTCGCTCCCTTCCGCTCGGCGGAGGACGTTTTTGAAATAATGCGCTTGCGCTTGTGATAAGGGAATGGTGGAATCGGGTGTTAGCGGCGCGTCGATATAGATGCGTGGTTTTTTGCCGTATTGTGTTACTGGAAGATTGCTCATTATATTATGAACACCGAAAATACCTCAAATAGCAAGTCAGATATCCGCGAAGAAGGTGGATTGATGCCGTACGTATCGGACACGTACAGGCCGTACGCGTTGTTGGCGCGGATGGATCGGCCGATCGGGATTTGGCTTTTGCTGTTGCCGTCGGTTTGGGCGTTGTTATTGTCGGCAGGGACTTTGGGCGTTAGCCTCGGGGTGTATGTGCATTTGTTTTATATGCTTGTGATGTTTGGGCTTGGGGCGGTTGCGATGCGTTCGGCGGGGTGTGTGATTAATGATATTTGGGATCGGGATCTGGATCGGCGGGTGGAGCGTACACGGGGGCGGCCATTGGCGGCGGCGGATATATCGCTTAAACAAGCCTTTGTGTTTTTGATGATTTTGTTGCTGATTGGGTTGGTGGTTTTGAGCCAGATGAACGGGACGACGATTATTTTGGGGATTGTTAGCTTGCCGTTGATTATTGCGTATCCCTTGATGAAGCGGATTACGTGGTGGCCGCAGGCGTTTTTGGGGCTGACGTTTAATTTTGGTGTGTTGATGGGGTGGTCGGCGATGGTGGGGCGTTTGGATATGCCTGCGTTGTTGATTTATGTCGGGGCGATTTTTTGGACGCTGGGCTATGATACGATTTACGCGCATCAGGATAAGGAAGATGACATGATGGCGGGGATTAAATCGACCGCGCTGCGCTTTGGTTCGCGGGGGAAGATTTGGGTTGGTGGTTTTTATGTTTTGGCGGTTATGTTTTTTGCGTTGGGGCTTGGGGTGATTGATCCGCTGTACGTGTTTGGTGTTTTGCCGATAGGGGGGCATTTTGCGTATCAAATGCGTACATGGCGGATGGATGATGCGGGCAGTGCGTTAAGCGTTTTTAAGGCCAACCGCGATGCCGGGTTTTTGATGGCGGCGGCGTGTTTTGTGATTCTTGTTATGGTGTCATTACGCGAATTTTTCGTGTGATCTTCGTAACGGCAAGAATGGATTGCACGCTTCATGCGTGCAATGACGGTATTATGGTTGTCATCCCCCCGCTAGATTTTTCAATCTTTGTTCCGCGATGATTAGCATTGGCAGATCGACCGTTCCGGCGCGGCGGAGTTCGGCGAAGAGGGTGTCGAGGCGGCGGATGGCTTGTTCATGTTTTTCCATCCAAAGGGTTGCGGCCTTTGTCTCCTTTGCGTCGGTGTCTTTAAGGATGCGGACGGTTAAGGATGCTTGTACACCATAAAGCTGATCGACCAAGCCTGATGTTGCCTCGGCGTGCCAGTGATCATCGGTGGGGAGGTAGCGCGCTTGTTGACGGAGCCAATCCATGTGAAAATGCTCGCCCACTTCGAAATAAATGCGTGCAGTTTGCAGGAGGTCGGTTTTTTGTTCAGTGGCAATGCGGATAATATCGCTGGCTGATGACAATACGGGCATAAGCGCGATTTGATGCGCGAGGTCTTTGGGCAGGCCATCACGCTCGCCGGCCATTTGCCGTTGTGTGACAACGTCTTTAAGGCCGGAGGTTATGAGCTTATCGAGGTTTTTACGCAAAGTTGTGATGCCTTTGCCGAAATTTTCGATGTCTTTACCGATATTGAGGTCACGGCCAAGGCGCGTGAGGAACCAGTTGATTGCGTGCTCGGATAGGCTTGCTATTTCTTTCATCGCTTTTAGCTGCACTTCGGCCGGGACTTTGTTATCGAGGGATTCGATGGTGTCCCATAAGGTTGGCAGGTTGTACGCGTCCCGTACGATAATGTACGCCTTTGCGATTTCCGCCGGTGTTGCGCCGGTTTTGTTCATGCGCGATTTGAGGAAGGTTGGCCCCATGCGATTGACGAGGGAGTTTGCCATTGTTGTGGCGACGATCTCGCGCGCAAGGCGGTGACGTTTGATTTCCTTGATATATTTATTTTGCAAAAGATCGGGGAAGTAGGTGATAAGCCATTCCTGCATTTCTTTGGCGTCGGGGATGTCGCTGTCCAATAATTCCTGTGTGAAGCCGATTTTGGCGTAGGAAATGAGGATGGCAAGCTCGGGGCGGGTGAGGCCCTTGCCTGTACGCATGCGAAGCTCGACTGTTTCTTGATCAGGGAGGCCTTCAAGGCTTCGTTTTAGGCCTTTTTCACGTTCCAAATCGCGGATAAATTCGTCTTGGATTTGGAGGTTTTCGCGGGCTTGGAGCTCGGCGAGTGAGAGGGCTTGGGCTTGTTGGTAGTTGTTGCGTAAGACATGCTCGGCAATGTCATTTGTCATTTTTTCGAGCAGTATGTTACGGGATTTTAACGTCATTTTATGCGCGGTTTGCGCCATCACGTCGCTGAGGAGGATTTTGATGTTGACTTCATGGTCGCTTGAATCCACGCCGCCGGAATTATCGACGAAATCGGAATTGACCTTGCCGCCGCGTTCGTCAAACTCGATGCGCCCTAATTGCGTAACGCCAAGGTTCGCGCCCTCGCCAATGACTTTGGCGCGGACTTCGTCGGCGTTGATGCGTAGAGCATCAGTGGATTTATCGCCGGCATCGGCGTGGGATTCTTTGGTGGATTTGATGTATGTACCGATTCCGCCGAACCATAGGAGGTCTGTACGTGCCTTGAGAAGGGCACGGATGAGCTCGTTCGGTGTGACTTTATCCTCGGTGATGTCGAGGCGTTTTTTGATCTCCGGTGTGAGTTCGAGGATTTTTTCGCTGCGGGAATAGATGCGCCCGCCGTTGGACATCAGGGATTGATCGTAATCACCCCATCCCTTAACGGCCTTAAATAAACGTTTGCGTTCCTTGAATGCGGAGGCCGCATGAGGTTCGGGATCGATGAAAATATGCATATGGTTGAATGCGCCGATGAGGCAGATTTTTTCCGATAGCAACATGCCGTTGCCGAATACATCGCCGCCCATATCGCCACATCCGGTAACGTCGAATTCTTGGGTTTGGGTGTTGTGATTGAGTTGGCGGAAATGGAGTTTGACCGATTCCCATGCGCCGCGTGCGGTGATTCCCATTTTCTTGTGGTCGTAACCCGCAGAGCCGCCGGAGGCGAAAGCATCGTCGAGCCAAAAGCCGTATTCTTGGGAGAGGCCGTTGGCGATGTCGGAGAAGGTTGCTGTTCCCTTATCGGCGGCGACCACGAGATAGGGGTCATCGCCATCGCGACGGACGACATCTGTTGGCGGGATGACTTTGTCGCCTTTTAGATTGTCGGTGATGTCGAGAAGGCCACGGATAAAGGTTTTGTAGCATTCGATGCCTTCGCTCATGAATTCGTCGCGGGATTTGGTTTGTTTCTTAACGACAAACCCGCCCTTTGATCCCATCGGAACGATGACAGAGTTTTTGACCATTTGTGCCTTCATCAGGCCAAGCACTTCGGTGCGGAAATCTTCGTGGCGGTCGGACCAACGCAGACCACCACGGGCGATTTTATCGCCGCGTAGATGGATGGCTTCGACGCGGGGGGAATAGACGAAAATCTCGCGATAGGGGCGCGGCTCCGGCATTTCGGGGACTTTTTTGCTGTCGAGTTTGATGGAGAGATAAGTTTTTTCGTGCCCGTCTTCGTTGCGCTGGAAATAGTTGGTGCGAAGTGTTGCCTCAACCAGTGCTGTTAGGATGCGCATGATGCGGTCTTCGTCTAGTGAATCGACGGCTTGGAGTGCGTGATCAATTGCTACGGCGCTTCCGGCGGCGAGGCTTTCGGCTTTTTTGCCGTTGGCGGGATCGTGTAGCCCTTTGAACAGGTCGACGATCAGGCGGGCGATTTTCGGGTTGTTATTGAGGGCGCGTTCAACGTAGGCGCGGCTGAACGGGTAGCGGATTTGTTTGAGGTAGCGGACATAGGTGCGCAGGATGGTGGTTTCGTGCCAGTTTGTATTGGCCTTAAGGACAAGCTTGTTCAGCCCGTCATTTTCCATGGCGCCGTTCCAAATTTTGGTGAAGGCGTTTTCGAAATTTTCTTTGACCTTTGGAATGTCGATGAAGCCCTCGATATCCGGTGTTTCGAGGAGGAAGTCGTGAATCCAGACGGGGTTAGAATCTTCGCCTTCGGGGGTGATTTCAAATGGGAGTTCGGAGATTGCGCGGAGGCCCATATTCTCGAGAATTGGCATAACATCGGAAAGTGTAACCGGTGTGCCGGGGTTGTAGACTTTGAGCCGTAGGTTTTTGAGATCAAGGTCATCGGGGCGATAGAGGTCGAGTTGCAATTCCCCTGCGTTTTGTGCGGCTTCGATTTTTTCAATGTCAAAGATGGCCTGATTTGCGCGGTATTTTGTGCGGTAGGCAACGGGGAAGGCTTCGCCGTATTTTTGGGTGAGGGTGGCGATGGAGGATTCATCGTCCATGCTTTCGATGAGGGCGGCGGAGAGGAGTTCGGGCCATGTTTCGCCTGCTTCTTGGAGGAGGCGCTCTATGTTCTCGGCCTTGTATTTGGGTTTTGTCTTTTGCTTGGTCTTTATAATGACCATGATGCGGGCAAAGACGGAATCGTCGAGGGAGGTGTAGAAATTTTGCACTTCACCGCCGAGTTGTTCTTCCAGAATTTTGCAGACTGTTTTACGAAGCGCGGTGCCGAAACGGTCGCGCGGAACATAGACGAGGCAGGAGATATAGCGCCCGAACGGGTCATGTCGCATGAACAGCGCGATGCGTTGGCGTTCGGAGAGGCGCAGGATGCTGGTTGATATTTTAAGGAGGTCTTTGGATTTTATCTGGAATAATTCATCGCGCGGATATTTTTCCAAAATATGGCGCAAGGCTTTGCGGTCGTGCGATCCGGGGAGGTGACCGGAAAGTTCAAGTGTTTCGTTAACCATTTCGCGTAAGTAAGGCACGTCGCTGACGCTGCGGGAATAGGTGACAGAGGTGAAGAGGCCGAGGAAGAGTTTTTCGCCGGTGATGTTGCCGCTTTCGTCGTAAACTTTAATCGCGATTGCATCCATCGGCACGCGGCGGTGGACGGTGGAGAGGCGGTTTGTTTTGGAGATCGAGAGAGGCGGCAAATTGCGGCGAAGTTCTTGTAGGTTTCGCGGTAGGCCTTCGTCACTTTCGTTGATGTAAGCGGGGCGAACATCGTCGTGGAGGAGGCCGAGGCTTGAGTTTTTAACCGTTTTGCTTTTTACGCCGTCTTTCTTTTTGTCCACGAATTCATATTCGCGATAGCCAAGTAGGGTGAAGTTATTATCGTAGAGATAATCAAGGAAGGCGCAATATTGGCGGATTTCCTTTAACGGGCGGCGGGTGCGGGCGTTTTCAAGGTCGCGGCGTGCTTGTTTTAGCTGCGCCAGCATGGCTTTCCAGTCCTGATTACAGGTGTAAACATCATTTAGCGCGATCATGAGATCATTATAGAGCGCCTTACATTCCGCATCGGAGAGGGAGTCTTTGATATGAATATGGATGTGGGATTGACGGATGCATACATCTGTATCCGCGTCATTGATGTCTTGTAATGCGCCTTTTTTATAAGATACCCAAAGGATCGGATGGATGACAAGTTCGATGAGGTAGTTGCGTTTATTGATTTCCGCAACGACGGAATCGAGCAGGAAGGCGAGGTCGTCGCTGACGATATCGACGATGGTTTTTAGGGGGCCGAGGGAGTCGGTTTTTGGTGCGTAGATGCGGAGTTTCGGCTCGCCTTCTTCGCGTTTTTTGGCGAGGTTGTAGTGCGTTTCGCTCATTTCTTGTAGCAAGCTTTGGTCGAATTGATCCCAATCATCATCCGCGACATGTTCCGCGATTTTTTCCAGCAAAACTTTTTGTTCGGGCTTTGCGGATTTGGGGAGGGCGGCTAAGGCCTTTTTAACGTGGAGATTCGACATGTTTGTTACGTTCTTTTTTGTGTTTTTTATTGTTGTATCCGTTGAAATTACGAAGCGTAATGGAGGAATATTACAGGGAAAAGGGAGGGGATGCTATGCTTTTTCTTTGCCTTGTTAAAATTCTGTTAGGTGCTTTTCCAAATCCTCTAACGTCCAGTTTGCGCCGATGAATTTGTGGCGCATGGTTTGATTGGCATCGATCAGGATGGTTTCGGGGAGTTTGTAGGTTTGGAATAGACCGCCGGTGATGGCTTGGTCTTTATCGAGGGCGATGAGGATGTTGGGGGCGGTGAAGGCTGAATTTTGTGTGGCTTTCATTTTGTTTATGAATGTGTGTATTGCGGCCTCGTCAAGGTCGGAGGACAGCGCGATGAGAATTGTGTCATCCGGTGCGTTATGCGCGGCGGTTATAAGGGCGGGAAATTCTTTAATGCATGGCGCGCACCATGAGGCCCAAAAATTAAGGATAATTTTTTTGCCTTTGAAATCGGTGATGTTATGGGGTTTGCCGTTTATGTCGGTGAAGGTGAAGGCGGGGACAGTTTTGTTGGTTTTCTGGCTGTCTTCGCCTGTCGGGACGGATGTGATTGTTGGCGTGGTTTGCCCGAGATAGAGGGTGAGGCCGTAGGCGAGGGCGGTGATGATAGCGGCGATGATTATATTTGTTTTCATGATTTTTCTGCCTTTCTAACCGTGATCCAAAGGGCTGCGATGAGGCCGGTGCTTAGGGTGCAAAAGGCGATGAGGCCGGTTGCGAGGCCACTGGTGAAGCCGTAGGAGTGTAAGCCCACGCCTAGCAAGTTTACCCCGAACCATGATACGGCAACAATCACGCCGAGATAGGCGATTGATGCGCAGTAATGCAGGTCGCGCATATGCCCCGAGAGGCGCGCATGTTGCGCCCAGATGAGCCATAGGACGATGAGCAGCGCGCCGTTTTCCTTTGGGTCCCAGCCCCAAAAACGCCCCCAGCTTTGATCCGCCCAGATGCCGCCGAGGACGGTGCCGAAGGCGGTGAGGAAGAGGGCGAGGAGGGTGGTTTTGTGGATGGATTTGTGCAGGGCGGCGAGGCTTGGTTTATCTTTTTTGCGGATGCGGGCGATCATGTAAAAATGCGCCATCAGCGCGGCAATGATGCAGACACCGTATCCGGCGGTGATGATCAGGACATGGGTGGTGAGCCAGAAATTTGTGTTCAGGACAGCAACGAGAAGTTCGAACGAATCGTTGCCTTTTAGCATGATAGGCGCGGTTGCGAGCAGGGCGAGGGCGGCGATTGATCCGCTTAAGGCTGTTGGTGGGTTTTTGTGTTTTATGCCGCCCCATAGTCCGGCGAGTGCGCAGATTAAGCTTACGAAAATCACGCTTTCATATAATGTCCCGACGGGGGGGCGGTCGAGGATATAGACCCGCGCGGCGATGGCGGTGATGTGGAGGGTTGCGGCGAGGGTTAGGGTGGTTAGGCCTATGTTGCGGCTAAATGAAAATAGTAGAAATGTAATGGATAGCCCATAGAGCGCCATTGCTATCGTATAGGGCTGTGCGCTTTGATAGAGAATTTCGGTTTTGAGGCGGGTTTGGCTTATGGATGTCGCGTTTAGGGTGGCGGTTAAGGCCGCTGCGCTGGTGATATCCCAAAGTTTAGTGTTTTGGCTGCGGTAGCTCATCGCCATGTCTTGCCAGATTTGTAAGGTGTGGGCGGTTGTGGGCGAGCCTTGGCCGTTTTGCAGGATTTGCCATGGGCTGTACCAGTTTTGGGCGGTTGTGCCTGACCAGTCCGAGGGGAGGATGCGGAGGATTGTGTTGTTATGCCCGCCATTTTGGATTTGGGTGAGTTGGAAGCTCAGGAGGGCGGTTGTGCGTTCTTTTTCGGTGTATTTGTCGAAATTTTCACCTTTTTTGCGTATTATATTCTTTAAATCAGCCTCTATTGTGTTTTTTATCGGTAAAATAGCTTTGTATGTTGTGTTTTTTGGGTTTTTATCGGCATATTCTTCCGGTATTTCGATATTTAGCGGCAATATCATGGATAAAGAGCGTAGAGTTTGCGTAAAAAGGATTGCTTTTTCGTGCGTGGCGAGGAGGGCGGTTTGGTCTTTGGTGAGGGTGTCTTGCGTGCTTTGCATTAATGTTGCGGCATCTTCGCGGGTGGCTTGGAGGCCGGATTGGAGTTCGGTGAGGGAGAAATGATCTTTTTCAAGGGGGAGAGCGAGGCGGGTTTTGACCGTATCATTGTCAATATGGATGATTTCTTGTTCGATGGCGTCGCTAGGGTTGAAGAGGGTCTCGGCGAGCCATTGGGCGGCGCTTTGTCCTTGCCATGATGTTTTGCCGGAGATGGTTTTGAGCTGTGTACGTGCGAAGGTGGCGAGGGGTTTTATGCGCCCTTCTTCCAGTATCGGGATTTGTGAAAAGCTTTGCATGTTAAGCTTTTGAGACGCGTACGCCTCTTTGCAAAAACACGTACATGTTATGAGGATAAGGAGGAGGCGGGTTATCATTTTTTGCCTCCTTGGCGGATTGTGATGAGGGTGTGGAGAAGAAGCCCTAGGCCCAAAATACCTGTCCCGATATAGGGGATGAGCCAGCCGGAATTTTCGACGACGGCGAGGATTGTCATCTCGATTTCGCCCGTATCGTCGAAGGAGGATTGGAAGAAGGTATAGCCTTTGTAGCGTAAGGGTTCGTTCATCTCAATGCGGACGGGCCATTCGATGTCGCCGTCCTTGACGATGATGTCCGAGTGGTAGTTTTTCGCCATGTTTGTTCCGGCGTAGGTATGTTTGACGAAATCGGTGAGGCGGATGGAAAAAGGCAGGGTGAATTGTTCCTTGCCGAAAATGAGGGTGTAATTTTTGCCACCGCTTTTAAATTCAATGGGTTTTGGCATACCGTCGAAGGCGACGTAACGCCCGTCCACATTTGTGCCGGAGAGGGTGAGCTCTAGGCCGGTCATGTTGGCTTCGGGTTCTAATGCTTCGGGTTGTTCTTGTAAATCCATGAAGGCGGCCATGGATTGGTATTGGGTGTTTTCGTTGAAATCGGGGTCGTCTTTGCGGTGTTTTATGGTGGCGTTGTTGTAGGATTCGAGGATTTCTATTTGAAAAGGAAGGCTTTGATATTCCTTGCTATTTTGCCATTTTTTGCGTGTGTGATAGGGAAGCCTTAGCCGTTCATAGCCATTTTCGAAAATCGATAAATTGCGGTTTGTATAGTGGTATATATACGGGGTTTCTTGTCCCTCGGGGATGAGCATGTAGGTTTCGCGGGCGAGCATGGCGGTGAGGAGGCCGCCGATGAGCAGGATAAGCGCGCCGAGATGGGCGAGGATAATGCCGCTCTTGCGCCAGCTCCATTGGCTTTTGAACAGGAATTTTAGAGCTAGGTGGAGGCTTAGGAGGGCGAGTAGGGTGAAGCCGCCAGGGAGGGGGAGGTTGATTGCCCCGATGGGAAACCAGATGATGAAGCTGGCGAAAATTTTATCGATGGATTGGTAGAGGCCCATCCAACGCTGCGCCATTGTTCCGGCGATGAGGAGGAGCATGATAGGCGGCATGAGCCAAAAGACGATGCTGGCGCTTGTGAGGGTGCCGATAATTTTATCGATTTTTGTGCGCCGGATTTGCATGGTTTTTGTGTAATGCATGGGGCGGTGGGATTCAATGGGAAATGACTATTTGCGTCATTCCGGCGAAATCCGGAATCTGTTTGCTGTAGTCGTCAGATCTCTGCTTTTGCAGGGATGACGCGTGGAGGGCTGCGGCGCTTTATTGTGTGCCGAAAACCTTGCGGAGGAGTTCGGTGGTGCGTTTGGCGGGGTTGGCGCGGATGGCGGCTTCTTCGGTGGCGACGTAGTGAAAGATGCCGTCTAATGCCTTGTCTGTTACGTAATTGGTGAGTTGGGTTTTGCTGTCGGCGGCAAGGGCGCTGACGAGGGGGATTTGGGTGTAGCGTGATACGGCGCTGTCATAGGCTTGGATCGCGCCGGATTCGGATAGGGTTTGGGTGATGATGGGGGTGATATCATTTGCCAAATCCGCGCCCATGGTTTTGTGCAGATATTGCGTTGCCGCGTCTTGCGGGCCGTTGAGGATGGTTTTGGCGTCGTCAATGGTCATGCCTTGGATCGCGGCGATGAAATATTGTTTGGCGCGCGGGGTGGCGATTTCGGCGGCGCGGTTTAGGCGGGTTTCAAGATCACGTGTTAAGCCATTCATGCCGAGCATGGACAGCGCGCTATCGACCTTTGCCAAAGATTGTGGGAGCGGGATACGGATATTGGCGTCTTGGTTAAAGCCGTTGGTTTGGCCGAGCTGCGCGACGACGGTTTGTGTGCCGATGTTGAGGGCTTCGCGTAAGGCCGCGCCGATTTCGCCTTGGCTGAGGGCGGAGGATGCGCCGAGCAGGGTGGAGAGGGTTTGCTCGTTTAAGATTGATCCGACATTGACGCCCCATCCCTCGTTGCTAACCCCTGCTTCGCCGGTGACGCAGGAGGAGAGGGTTAGGGCGGTGAGGGGGAGGATAAGGGTGCGTTTTTTCATGAGCTCAGGTTTAGCATGCGGGGCGCAAAGCGCCAATGCAAAATAAGATATGCAATAATATTGTGGAATATATGCATTTTATGCATGTCGCTTGTTGAAAATTTCTATATTTCTTGCGATATAGAAATATAACTTAATGGGATATATTAAAAATTTTATTACGTCATGCTTCTGAATTAGGGCATAAATCGCCTGTAGATTTGCCGCAAAATAGTTGGAGACCAACTGTTTTAGTGTTGGCTTCTGTTGATCCTGATACGGGATTGAAGCGCTTAAACCCTCGCTGGCAACGTGCTTTTATGGGACTTGCGTGTGATTTTATTGAAATTGATCCAACATGTATTCAATTTACAGATCTTGATCAGATATTGCAGGATATTGATGGTGTTTTGCTAACTGGTGGGGATATTAATATTCCCCCAGAGTTTTATGGTCAGAGGGCTGACGAAACTCAGCAAAGGCGTTTATGGAATGGTAATATTCCTCAATATCCGTTTTATAGGCGACGATTTGAAGTTTCGCGGCATATTATTCAGTATGCGGAACAAACTAAAACACCGCTTTTAGCTGTGTGTTTGGGAGCTCAAGAGGTTAATGTTGTTTTTGGCGGGCAGCATCGACAAGAAATTAAAAATCATCTTACAAAACATGCAGATACTGATGACCGTTGGGATGAGCCGCATCATGATATTATTGTTGAACCTGATAGTTTGTTAGCAAAATGTTTTGGTGAGGCGGGACAAATTCCTGAAAATTCGGTGCATAAGCAGGGTATTGTTCGGGAGGAGTTGGCAAAAAAATTACGAATTGAAGCTATGGCTGAAGATGGGCGGATTGTTGAGGCATTTTCTTTGCCTGAGCATCCATTTTTTCTTTGTACGCAATTTCATGTGGAATCGACGAAGCCATATCCGGGAAATAAAAGAATCTTTTCAGCTTTTATTGGTGAAGCTAAACATAAGTTGGCAGAGAGAGTGCAGGCATTATTGCAGATTGATCCGTTGCAAAGGGAGTGTTTGGATATGGTCGCTGAATAATTTAGAAAAAAATAGAAGGCCGGACGACCCGGAGAATCTTGTTACGGCTGCTGGCTTTCGCCCCTGACCGGGTTGGCAAAATATCCGCCCGCCGACCTTCCGAGGAGATGTATAACGCTCTTGTAGATTGTTTGCAATATTCAATTTGTCATCCCGAGCGCAGTCGAGGGATCTGATACACACACATCAGATCCCTCGACTGCGCTCGGGATGACGTATAGGGGGATATGTGTATGAGTTAGCTTGCTGCGATTGTGGAATCGTCTTACATATGAAGTATGAGTGATGAGAATAAAAATGATGAGCCGTATCGCGTTTTGGCGCGGAAATACAGACCGCAGAGCTTTGACGAGCTGATCGGGCAGGATGCGTTGGTGCGCACGTTGACCAATGCGATTGAGAGTGGGCGGATTGCGCATGCGTTTATGTTGACCGGTGTTCGCGGGGTCGGGAAGACGACGACGGCGCGGATTATTGCCAAGGCGCTTAATTATGCGGGGCCGGATGGAACGGCGGGCGCAACGACGGGGGATACATCCGATTGCCCGATTTGTCAGGCGATTTCCGAGGATCGCCATCCCGATGTGATCGAGATGGATGCGGCCAGCCGCACTGGTGTGGATGATATTCGCGAAATACTGGATGGGGTGCGGTATGCACCGAGTGAGGCGCGGTACAAGGTTTACGTGATTGACGAGGTGCATATGCTCTCGAAAAATGCGTTTAATGCTTTGCTTAAGACATTGGAAGAGCCGCCGGAGCATGTGAAGTTTATCTTTGCAACGACGGAGATCCGCAAAGTACCGATTACGGTGCTCTCGCGGTGTCAGCGTTTTGATTTGCGGCGTGTGGATGTGCCGACTTTGTCAGGGCATTTCAGCGGGATTTGCGGGAAAGAGAATATTACGGCGGATGATGAGGCGATTGCGCTTATTGCTCGCGCCGCCGATGGGTCGGTGCGGGACGGGCTTAGTTTGCTTGATCAGGCCATGGCGCTTGCGATGGGGAATATTAGTGCGGAGCAGGTTGCGGCGATGCTCGGCCTGTCCGATCGGGCGAAGAATTTGGATGTTTTGGAGCATGCTTTGTGCGGGAATATGCCCGAAGCGCTCGAAATTATGGATGATTTGTATGCGAGTGGGGCAGATCCGGTGCAATTGGTGCAGGATTTGTTGGAGTTGACGCATATTTTGACGAAATTTCGGGCTATTCCGGCGTTAAAAGGTGCTAAACAGGCGATGGCGGCGGATCAGGTGGAGCGTGCGGCGGAGATTGCGGGCAAGCTTTCTATGCCGAGTTTGGCCAAGGCGTGGCAGATTTTGCTCAAAGGATTGAGCGAGGTGCAAGTTGCGCCGAACCCGCAAAGCGCGGTGGAGATGGTGGTTATTCGCCTGTCTTATGCGGCGGATTTGCCTGATCCGAAGGATTTGCTCAAGATGATTAAGGATGGTGGCGGTGGTTCGGTGAGTGGCGGGGCTGGGGCTGCTGTTTCCGGCGGTGCTCCGGCGGGGGCGCCGGTTGCGGTGATGCCTGCGCCTGCTCCTGTGCAATCTGCACCTGTTGCGCGTGCTCCTGCTCCGGTTAGGGCTGGTGCGGGGGGCGAGCCCGCGCGGGCAGTATTGTCCGTTGTGCCGGATATAGCATCGGAGGCGCAGGATTTGCCGGAGATTAAGACGCTGGAGGATGTTGTGAAGGTGCTCGAGATTGGGGATGAGATATTGCTGTCTTCGAATGTTTATCATTATGCGCATTTGGTGAAATTGGATGCGAAGGGGGTGCTCGAGATTCGTCCCGAGCCGGAGGCATCGCCACGCTTTACGCAGGATTTGGGCGCGGCGCTTACGCGTATTATGGGTGTGCGTTGGATGGTGGTGAATGTGACCTCCGCGTCCGGTGCGCCGACCTTGGCGGAGCAAGCGAAGGCGGCGGTGCAGGCGGAGAAGGATGAAATCCTTGCGCTGCCGATTATGCGCGATATTATGGCGGTCTTTCCCGATGCGGAGATGGTCGGGATTGAAACTATAAAAGAAGGAAATGACGAGAGATGATTAATTTTAAAGAAATGATGGGCCAGGCCCAGCAAATGCAGCACAAATTGCAGGAAATGCAGGCGAAGTTCGAGGATATCGAAGTGAGCGGTGAGAGCGGTGGTGGCCTTGTGAAGGCGCGGATGATGTGTGATGGCATCGTGAAGGGGATCGATATTGATCCTAGCGTTTTGGGTGATAAAGAGATGTTAGAGGATCTGGTCGTCGCGGCGATTAACAATGCGGGCGAAGCCAAAGAGCAGAAGATCAAGGAAGAGACCGAGGAGATGATTAAGAAACTCGGCCTTCCTGCGGATGCAAAGCTTCCATTCTCATGAGGTTAGTTACGTGGAACATCAACTCTGTACGCCTTCGCCAAGGGCTGGTTTTGCGCCTTATCGAGAGCCATGCGCCGGATGTTATTTGTTTGCAGGAAACGAAATGTCCGGATGAGCATTTCCCCTTTGATGTGTTTCGGGAGGCCGGATATGCGCATATACATGTGCAGGGGATGAAGAGCTATAATGGGCAGGCGATCCTTTCTAAAATCCCGTTTGAGGATACGCAAATTCACCATCGTGTCGGGCGGGAGGATTGCCGGCATATTGCTGTACGTGTGCGGGGTATCGACGTACATAATCTCTATATTCCGGCGGGTGGGGATGAGCCGGATGTCGAGGTGAATGATAAGTTTGCGCATAAATTGGATTTTGTTGATGAGATGACGCGTTGGTTTTCGGACAATTACAGCGCGGATCAAAAGGTGATTACGGTGGGGGATTTTAATATTGCCCCGTATGAGCATGATGTTTGGTCGCATAAGCAATTGTTGAAAGTTGTATCCCATACACCGGATGAGACGGAGCGGTTGGCGAAGATGCTTGGGGCGCTCGATTTTGTGGATGTGGCGCGGGAATTTGTGCCGATGGAGGATAAGGCGTACACGTGGTGGTCATACCGGAATAAGGATTGGAGCAAGTCTAATCGCGGGCGGCGCTTGGATCATGTTTGGGTGACGGCGCCGCTTAAGGGCGCGCTTAAGGCGTATGACGTTCATAGCGATGCGCGAAGTTGGGAAAAACCATCCGATCACGCGCCGGTGATTGTTGATTTTGACCTCTAAAACTTCCCTGCTGCCACGATCTTTCCCGTCTCCTCATTCTGAGCAAAAGCGATGATTTTATCGCCAGAGAGTGTTTTCGTTGAGATAGATTGCGCAGCACCATCCCATTGGGGAAGGCGTTTAAAGGCTGTTACGACATTGTGATAAGTGACGGTGTAGGGGTTTTCAGGGTCTTCGAACGGGTCGATTATTTTTGTGTTTTGGAGGCCAAGGAGTGTGAGGGCTAGGGGCGTGTCACTCTTGATTTTCGGGAGAGCCAGAGAGAGTGTTTCGCCGGATTTATTCAAGGTGATGGCTTGGACGTTATCTTGCGCGGCGGCGAAGGTAATCGCGCTGTCTATGACGTTTTGGTAAAGGCCGCTGGTGTCTTTGCGGCCATTGATGATCATATCGCCTGTGCTGAATTCTTCATCTTTATGTATGGTTTTGAAGGCCATATAGGAGCGATCGGCGCAGAATTTATCGACCGTTTGTTTGCGCGCTTCCCGATCTTTGATTTCATAGGATGAGTAATCGAGGTAGCAGGTGAAGGCGATGATATCGGGGTGTTTTTGAATGGTGTTTGCGAAGGTTTCTTCGGGCGGGGTTTGTTTGAAGCGGCTAACGTGATGGATGTGGTCGGCGTCGCTATGGTCTTCATGCGCGTGATCGCCGCTTTGTGGTGCGCAGCCGGGATAGGCGATATATTCGAGCAGGACGGGGTTTGCGGTGGCTAGGCTGGGGGTGATGAAGATTAAGATGAATAAAAAACGGATCATGTTTGAGTGTATCATGTTTTAAAAATCCGAGCAGCGTCCTTTGACTTCCCAATCGTTGTATCGTGTGGGTTCGAGGAGGCCGGCGTCTTTGAAACCGCCTTTTTCATCGTCGGGGGCGGTGTTTGATGGCTTTTCCGCGGCTTTTTTATCTTTTTGGGTTTCTTTTTGATCACTCATAGACAAAGATATAGAGCATTTTACAAATTGAGCAAAGTTATGAATGAGAAACTGGAGCAGTATCGTAAGGAAATTGATGCGCTGGATATCGAGCTGGTTGATGTTTTGGCGCGGCGGTTGGCGGTTGTGCGTGCCGTTGGTGCGTTGAAGGCCGAGACGGGGTTAAGCGTTGTGCAGCCGGAGCGGGCGAAGGCGGTTGTGGATCGCGCGGCGGAGATGGGCGTGGAAAAGGGCTTGTCGCCGGATTTTATACGCGCGCTGTATCATATGATGATCGATCATGCGCATGTGGTGGAGCATGATATTATTGATGAAGAGCGCTCATGAGCGTTGAAAATTCTTCTGCGGATGTGAATGTTGACGGGCTTGCGGCGCGGCGGGCGGCTTTGGCGGTGTTGCATAGCGTTTTGAATCAACGCCAAGCGTTGGATCATGTTTTGGATGGTACGGCGGCGTTTTTGGATTTGCCGAGCCGTGATAAAGCCTTTGCGCGGATGGTGATTTCGACCACGCTACGCCGTTTGGGGCAGGTGGATGCGATTATTGTTCGGGCGCAGGCGCGGGAGGGGACACGTACCCCTGTGCTGGAGAATATTTTGCGCATTGGTGTGGTGCAGATTTTGTTTATGGCGGTTCCCGATCATGCGGCGGTTGATACGTGTGTTGAGCTGGCGCGGGAGAATAAGCTGGAGCGGCAGACGGGGTTTGTTAATGGCCTTTTGCGGAATGTTGTGCGGAGCGGGCCGGAATGGTTATCGCGCCAAGATGACGCGCGGCTCAATACGCCGGAATGGATGCTCAAGGCGTGGATTAGCGATTACGGGATGCGCGGCGCGGCGGAGATTGCGCAGGCGAATTTATCCGAAGCGCCGCTGGATATTACCGTGAAGAATAAGGGGGATGTGAATCACTATGCCTCGATTTTCAAGGCGACGCAGCTTTTGACCGGAACGTTGCGGCAGATGTCGGGCGGCAGAGTGAATGAGATGGAGGGTTTCACTGAGGGAGATTGGTGGGTGCAGGATGCCTCGGCGGCGATTCCGGCGCAGCTTTTTGGGGATATTGCGGGGCGTGAGGTCGTTGATTTTTGCGCCGCGCCCGGTGGAAAATCGGTGCAGATGGCGGCGATGGGCGCGGATGTGATTGCGCTGGATCGCTCGCCGAAACGCCTCAAACGTGTGGCGGAGAATGCCGAGCGGCTTGGCCTGTCGGAACGGATTACGATACAGGTTGCGGATGCGGCGGAATGGCGCCCTAGCGATAATGTCGCGCGGCCTTATATCCTCCTTGATGCGCCCTGTAGCGCTACGGGCACAATTCGCCGTCATCCCGATGCGCTGCATCTAAAGGCGGAGGGGGATGTGGCGCGGCTTGTGGATGTGCAGGCGCGGATTTTAGGCAATGCGTTTGATGTTTTGAGTATTGGCGGGATTTTGGTGTATTGCGTGTGTTCCTTGCAAAAGGCGGAAGGCGAGGCGCAGATTGAAGCGTTTTTGAACGCGCATAGCAACGCCGCTCGCCTGCCGATCACGGCGGAGGAATTGGGCGGGTATGACGAGAGCTTGACCGAAGATGGCGACCTCCGCATCCTCCCGCATCATCAGGCCGCGATTGGCGGGATGGATGGGTTCTTTGTGGCAAGGGTTACTAAGGTTGGTTGATTTTTAAACTATGATTTAAAAAGGTTCGTAATTTGAGTTTAGATAAACATCGTGATTATGTTTCCTGATTATTGTAGCTATTTCGTGCTTGTTTAATGTTCTTTTCTTTTTTGCTTCTGATGCTACTTCCTTGATTACCTCAAAATATGTACTTACAGCTTCATCAGCAATTTTTCTTGCTTCAGATATTATTTTATCAATTTCAAGCTGAATTAACATTTTTGTGTATTCTGGAAGATCAGAATTCCCGCCTTTTTTTGATGTATCAAAGTTGATGGAGCCTAAATTAGACATGCCATATTGAGTGACCATATTTCGTGCGGTTTTTGTTGCTTATTTAATGTCAAACAAAACACCAGCTTGAAAATTTCCTTTTCCATTAGTTTTTTCTTCTACAGCAAGGCCAGCTAATGTACCTGCCATGTCGTTCAAAAAATCTTGTTTTGTGAAGCCTGAGAGATCATCGTTTGTGTCTGCTATTTTTACAAATGCTTTTGAGTGCCCAAAGCCTATCATAGAGAGCAGCTCTGGAGGAGCGCTTCTTGGCAATACAAAGTGTAGTACGGCGTGCGCTGCTTCGTGTAAAGCGATTATATCTTCTTTATCCGTATGACTGAAATCAGGTGCAATATATCTTGAACCATATATGAGCGCCCCTTCAGCAATTGAAAAATAGGATGCAAGTCTTAGCATTGCTCGGGAGGTTTTTTCTCTGAATTTTGGTGATAGACGCATGATGGCTGTTTAATGAATGCTGTAAGCTATGTCAATTTTTCAAAGATACTTGTAAACTTAAAAGGGTATTTTTGTGCGGTTTTTTAATCGCCTTTGGAAGAATGAGGTGTTTGGAAGCTTGATAAAGTGAACCGGATCACCACTCATGGTGGATAAGTTTGTGGATAGATATTTGGGCTTGGGTTTGTTATACTTGGATTTGCGAATATAGCGCTTCTTTTTTGAATTTCTGAAAGGTATTGAATATGTCACGAGCTGTGCGGATTGCGCCGTCTATTTTATCGGCTGATTTTTCAACGTTGGGGGAGGAAGTGAAGCGCATTGATGATGCGGGCGCGGATTATATTCATATTGATGTGATGGATGGGCATTTTGTGCCGAACCTTACCTTTGGTGCGCCGGTGGTGAAGCATTTGCGGCGCTGGACTAAGCTGCCGTTTGATGTGCATTTGATGATTGCGCCGGTTGATCCTCTTATTCAGGATTTTGCCGATGCGGGGGCGGATATTATTACCGCGCATGTCGAGGCAGGGCCGCATCTTCACCGGACGTTGCAGGCGATACGCGCGGCGGGTTGTAAGGCGGGGGTTTCGCTTAATCCGCATACGCCGTTATCGAGTATTCAACATGTCATGGACATGGTGGATTTGATTTTGATTATGACGGTGAATCCCGGATTTGGCGGGCAGAGTTTTATTCCCCTTCTTGATAAAATATCCGAGGCGCGGCGGATGATTGAGGCGAGCGGGCGTAGCATTGATCTGGAGATTGATGGCGGGGTGAACCCGCAAACGGCGAAGGATTGTATTGCGGCGGGGGCGGATGTGCTCGTGGCTGGTACGGCGGTGTTTAAGGATGGGCCGGAGGGCTATGCCAAGAATATCAAAGCATTGAGAGGTTAAAGAATGCCGATACTGTCGAACCCTGCTTGCTGCAAAGCCAACTTTTCTGCGCTTCCGGTATTCACATACTTAAACGTATGCTGCGTTCCGGTTCTCGAAAAATTGGCTTTTCGCTGCGCGATGTCCGCAGTCTCAACATCCTTTATGTTTTGTTTTAAAGAGAGTGATATATAATGCCACTGGGGATTTTAGGGCAGATGCGGAGTAAGTTGGGGCATGGTGGCGGTGTGGCTACGCGGCTGCGGCTGTCTTCGAGCAGTTCTTGGGCGTTTGATTCCACGCTTTATAATTGGTCTTTGCGGGGGGATGTTCCTGATCGGCTTATTGTGCGTCCGGTTGATCCGTGGTGCGGTGATGCGGAGGCCGGGGCGCGGTTGTTTGATGGGGTGTTTCGGCGTGGCGCGGGTGATGCTTTGCGGGAATATGCGGTGCAGGGGGCGGATTGGGATGCGCCTGATATGCCGCGTGTTTGGGCGGCGCATATTCACGGGTTTGGCTGGCTGCGGGATTTGCGGAGCTTTGCCAATGCGGGGAATGGTGATCAACGACGGGCAGCGCGCGGATTTGCGCGGCATATGATTTTGGCGTGGGTGGATCGCTATGCGGCGTGGTCTAAGCGTGCGTGGCAGGCGGATATTTTGGGGCAGCGCCTATCGATGTGGATTGCGCATTATGAATTTTTTGCGGCGGAGCATTTGCAGGAAGATGAAGAGTTCGAGGAGGCGTTTTTTGACTCCCTCGCGCGGCAGGGGCGGCATCTTTCGCGGATTTTGAGCGGGGTTTCAAGCGGCGGGTTATCGGGGTGCGATAGTCTTGCGCAATTTTATGCGGGTAAGGGGATGCTTTATGCCGGCCTTGCGCTGGAGGGGTATGAGGCGTGGATCGAGCAGGGTTTGGATATTTTGCTGGAGGCGCTGGAGACGCAGATTTTGGGTGATGGGGCGCATGTCTCGCGTAGTGCTTCGCAGCTTTTGGATGTGTTGCAGGTTTTGCTGGATGTGCGTTCGGCGTTGAATGCGGGCGGTTATCCGATGCCGGAGCAGATACAGCATGGCATTGATAAGATTGCGCCTGCGGTGCGGTTTTACCGGTATAATGACAAGTATTTCGGGTGTTTTGAGGGCGCGAATACGGGTGATGTTGCGCATATCGATGCTGTGCTCGCGCAGAGCGGTAGCAAGGGGCGGGGGATGAATTCCCTGCCTTGCGCGGGATATGAGCGGATTGCGGCGGGGCGGAGTTTGTTGATGTTTGATTGCGGCGGTTCGCCCTCCGCATTGTATAGCGAGGAAGCGCATGCCGCGCCGCTTTCGTTCGAGCTTAGCCATGCGCGGGAGCGGATTTTTGTCAATTGCGGGAGCGATGAATATGACGAGATGTGGCGTGCCTCGATGCGGTGTGCGGCGGCGCATAACGGGCTTGTGATTGATCATCGTGATCCGTGCGAGATGCATAAAAACGGACGGATTAGTCGCGGGTTTGCGGTTGAAGAGACGCGCCGTGAAGAGAGCAAGGATGGCGTGTTTGTTGAGGGCGTGCATGATGGCTATGTTCCGATCAACGGGATGGCGCATCGGCGCGGGATTTATGTGAGCGAGAGCGGGCATGATGTGCGCGGGGTGGATGCGTTGGAGGGGGCGGCTGCGCCGCTTAAGCCGCTGGATATTGCTGTGCGGTTTCATTTGCATCCGGATGTTAAGGTGTCGCTTATTAATGAGGGGCGGGAGGCGTTGTTGCGTTTAAAAAGCGGTGGCGGTTGGCGGTTTAAGCATGGGGGCGGTGTGCTGGCGCTGGAGGATAGCGTGTATTTGGGCGGTGGGGCGTTGCGCAAGACAAAGCAGCTTGTTATTCACGGGCAAGTGAGTGCGGGTAGGGCTGAGATTAAGTGGGGGCTTTCGAAAGAAGGGTAGCCGCCGCGTATGGATCAGTTTGATAAAGAATTATTGCTGTGGGTTGAGGGGCTTTTGAGCGCTTATAAGCGCTTTGTGCATGAGAGCGAGGGGACGGAGAAGGAAGAAAGCCGTGTGAATGGCTTGCGCGGTCTTGTGAATTTGGCGAATAGTGTTTTGCGCGATGTGCCGATTTTTGGGATTGAGCCGTGGCATGTGATCGGGAAATCTGTACCGATGTCTATGCCGGGGGAGATGCTGCTCAGGCTTAAGGATTATAAGGGCGATCCGATACCGCCTTATCCATTTGTGATGGCGTTTTACGAGACGGGATTTACGGCGCAATTGGATGCGATTTTGACGCTTGCGGCGCTCAGGCAGTTTGAGAAAGACCCGAGCGAGAAGCAGGTTTCGATTAATATTTCCGGTATATCGCTTCGTGATCCGGCGTTTGTGAAGATGGTTCTTGGGCGGTTAGAGGCGATGGATTTGCCTAATCGTCCGCATGAGGCGGTGATTTTTGAAATTCACGAGAGTGCGCATCATGTTAATACGAACCGTTCCGTATTGGAGCTGTTTCGGCGGGTGGGCGTTGGGTTTGCGCTGGATGATGTCGGGATGACGATGCAGGATATTATGCGCCTTGGGGAATTTGAGGGGATTGCGGATTTTATCAAGATTGACCGGCATTCGGTTTTGGCGGAGCCAGGCGCGCCGAACGCGATGGAGAATATCGTCAATTATGTGCGTAGTATGTTGCCGGGGGCGGTTTTGGTTGCCGAAGGGGTGCAGAACGCGCAACATGCGATGCAGATTCAAACCGTGCATCCGGATATTGTGTATGCGCAGGGGCTGTATTTACCGTCGGATCGGGATGAGTTTAGTGACGAGTATCTAGCGTTACGGGCGTGAGTGTTTTTTTGTTTTAACACGAACTGCACCAAGAGCCACGAAGCGTTTTGTTTATATATCGGAGAATGGCTTCGTGTTAAAAAATGTTCTTTATTTGTTCCTGCCTGTGGTGTAGTGTGATTCTTATTGTTTGAGGATCATTATGGCGAAGACGAAAAATACATATACATGTCAATCTTGCGGGGCGGTTTCGGCGCGGTGGTCGGGGCAGTGTGATGCGTGCGGGGAGTGGAATACGATTTCCGAAGAGGTCGCGGCGGCGCCTGTGCCCAAGGGGATGAGCGCGGGGACGAAGGGGCGGGCTGTTCCGCTTTCGGCGTTGTCTGACCCGAATATGGGGGAGTATCGGCGGTATATATCCGGTATTGCGGAATTTGACCGTGTGATGGGCGGCGGCTTTGTGCCGGGTTCGGCGACGCTCATTGGTGGTGATCCGGGGATCGGGAAATCGACGATTTTGTTGCAGGTATCTTGCGCGTTGGCGAAGCGGAATGTGCGGTGTGTTTATGTTTCGGGTGAGGAAGCGATTGATCAGGTACGGATGCGGGCGCAACGATTGGGCTTGGCGGATGCGCCGGTGGAATTGGCGAGCGCGACGAATGTGCGGGATATTCTGGCGACTGTGGAGTCTGCTGAAGGGGCGGCGGCGCGGCCCGTGAAGGTTTTGATTATCGATTCGATCCAGACCATGTTCGTGGATAATATTGAAAGCGCGCCGGGCACGGTGACGCAGGTGCGGACGTCTGCGCAGGAGATTGTGCGGCATGCGAAGGCCAATAACATTGCAGTGATTTTTGTCGGTCACGTGACGAAGGAGGGGCAGATTGCGGGGCCTCGGGTGCTTGAGCATATGGTGGATAGTGTGGTTTATTTCGAAGGGGATCGATCGCATAATTTTAGGATTTTGCGCGGGGTGAAGAACCGTTTTGGCCCGACGGATGAGATTGGCGTGTTCGAGATGGCGCAAGAGGGGCTGGTCGAGGTTGCGAACCCGTCCGAGATATTCCTATCTCAACGCGCGCCGGATGTTTCGGGCAGTGCGGTTTTGGCAGCGATGGAGGGGACGCGTCCGGTGTTGGTGGAGGTGCAGGCCTTGGTTGCGCCTTCTGCGCTGCCTTCGCCGCGGCGGTCGGTGATTGGTTGGGATTCGGGGCGTTTGGCGATGATTGTCGCGGTGCTGGAGACGCGGTGTGGGGTGCAGCTATCGGGGTGTGATATCTTTCTTAATATTGCGGGCGGAATACGGATTTCGGAGCCGGCGGCGGATTTGGCGGTGGCGGCGGCGTTGATGAGTGCGTTATCCGGCGCGCCGTTGCCTGACAATTCCGTGTTTTTTGGGGAAATTGGTTTAGCAGGTGAAGTGCGGCAGGTTTCGCGCAGTGATGTGCGGATTAAGGAGGCTTCGAAGTTAGGATTCAAAGAGGCGGTGATCCCGAAGCTTAAAGGTAAGCGTGGGAAGAAGGTTCAAGACGGGTTTCGGGTGCAGGCCTTGGAGCATGTTCAGGCGTTACATGATTTATATGGTGCAACACGCGGTGTATCGGGGAACGGAGGCGTGGCGGTGCGGGCGGTTTAAGGCTTGCTTTTTATCGGGCTTTTGCATACATCTTGTAACCTATGGTTCTTGATATTTTAGCACTTATTGTTCTGTTTATTTCCGCCGGAATTGCGTTTATGCGGGGGTTTATTCGGGAGGTTTTGACGATTGCCGGTGTTTTGGGCGGTCTGGCGGCGGCGTATTTTGCGGGGCCGCTTTTGATCCCGAGCATGGAAGGGTGGCTTGGCGTTACCCAAGGGGAAGAGGTGGAGCGGTTGTTTGGCGTTTTGCCGTATGATCTTTTGGCGATTGGGCTTTCTTATGGGCTTATCTTTGTTGTTGTTGTTATCCTTCTTTCGGTGATGAGCCATTTTTTGGCGGAAGGGGCGAAGTCGATCGGGCTTGGGGCGGTTGATAGGACATTCGGGTTTATTTTTGGTGTCGTGCGCGGGGTTGTTGTGCTCGCGCTGCTTTATCTTCCGGTGCATATATTCTTTGGTGATGAGGCGAAGGAGAAATGGTTTGGCGAGAGTAAGACGCATTTTTACATTGAAAAGACCTCTGCCGCGATGAGTGGTTTGATTACGCGGGAGCAAAGGGAAAAAGGGCAGGGCTTGTTGGATCGTGCCAATGCCGTGAATGAAACGCGTGAGGCGTTGAAGGATAGTCCTTTGCTTCAATCCCCTGATACGACTTCGACGGGTGAGGCAAATGGGTATAGCGAAGAATTTCGCAATGAGATGGATGCGCTTTTCCAAGAGGAAAGCCACCCGAGCTATAATGAATAGAAAGCGACGAAAATGTGCGGTGTAGTTGGAATTTTTGGATATGAGCCGGTTAATCAGGCGCTTTATGATGCGCTGACGGTGTTGCAGCATCGCGGGCAGGATGCGGCGGGGATTGTGACCGAGGATGCGGGGCGGTTTTATTTGCGCAAGAGTAACGGGTTGGTGCGGGATGTGTTTCATACGCGCCATATGCGCGGCTTGAAGGGCAACATCGGGATTGGGCATGTGCGGTATCCGACGGCGGGAACGTCGAGTAGTGCGGAGTCGCAGCCGCTTTACGTGAATTCGCCCTATGGGATTGTGCTGGCGCATAATGGGAATTTGACGAATTATGATGCGCTGAAAGAAGAGTTGTTTCGTGCGGATCATCGGCATTTGAATACGAATTCGGATTCGGAGGTTTTGCTGAATATTCTGGCGCATGAGCTGCAAAATGGTGGCGCGGCGCATATTTCCAAAGAGCGTATTTTTGATGCGGTGGAGCGGTTGCATGAACGTGCGCGCGGGGCGTATGCGGTTGTGGCGATGGTGTCGGGGCATGGGATGATTGCGTTTCGTGACCCGAATGGTATTCGCCCGCTGATTTACGGGCAGCGCGCAGGCGCGGGCGGTAAGGTCGAGACGATGGTGGCCTCGGAGAGTGTGGCGCTTGATGCGCTTGGCTTTGATGTTGTGCGGGATCTTAAACCCGGTGAGATTTTGTATATTGATGCGAAGGGCGCGGTGCATAGCCATGTGCCGGAGACGGGCAAGCCGCATACGCCGTGTATTTTCGAGCATGTATATTTCGCGCGTCCGGATTCGATTATTGAAGGGTCGAGTGTTTATAAGGCGCGGGTGCGGATGGGCGAATATCTGGCGGAGAAGATTAAGCGGGAGATTCCCGATCATGATATTGATGTTGTTATTCCCGTGCCGGAATCGAGCCGCCCGAGTGCGATGGAATTGGCCGTGCAGTTGGGGGTAAAATTTCGTGAGGGGTTTGTGAAAAACCGTTATATCGGGCGAACCTTCATCATGCCGGGGCAGGCGGAGCGCAAGAAATCTGTGCGGCAGAAGTTAAACCCGATTGAGTTGGAATTTCAGGATAAGAATGTTTTGTTGGTGGATGATTCCATTGTGCGCGGAACGACATCCAAGCAAATTGTTGATATGGCGCGGCAGGCGGGGGCGAAAAAGGTTTATTTTGCGAGCGCTTCGCCCGCGATCCGCTATCCGAATGTATATGGTATTGATATGCCGGTGAAATCGGAATTGGTGGCGCATGGGCGCAGCGAAAAAGAGGTCGAGGCGGAGATTGGCGCGGATTGGTTGGTTTATCAGGATTTGGAGACGATGATTTTATCGGCTGTGCCGACGGATGAGGCGCCGGAGGGGTGGCGCTTTGATTGCTCTGTGTTTGACGGGAAATATGTGACGGGGGATGTAGATGATGATTATTTCGCGCATCTTGATGCGAAGCGCAGCGATGCGGCGAAGCATGCGAAGGATAATGTAAGTCAAACCGCGCTTATTGATGTGAGTGATGATGATTCTGATAGTGATATAGG